>JAGAEE010000121.1 GCA_017613295.1 Desulfovibrio sp.
GAAAAAGCCCCAGTCGGCGTGCCCAGGGCGAAAGACGGAAGCCAGATGGGCATAGTCGCCGGAGCGCTGGTTTTCGTTGGCAAGATAAAACGCTATGGGCGTGCCCGTGGTGACGCCCTCGTACACGCCGGAAAGCAGATGCACTGTGTCGGATTCCCTGCGAGAGGTGCCCGCAGGCCCCTGACCTGGCTTGCGACGGTCAAGCTCTGCCTGTATGTCGGCCTCTTGCAAGGGGATGCCCGGGGGGCACCCGTCCACAATGCCGCCCAGCCCCGGCCCGTGGGATTCGCCAAATGTGGTCAGCCGCAGAACGCGGCCAAAGCTGTTTCCCGCCATGAAAACCTCGCTGAATGCGGAAAGGTCGTGCGGCTATTCCGCAGCGACGCATTCCAGAATCGTGATCTCGTTATAGAGCGGTTGCACCTTGCCCAGCCGCACGTCCACAGCCATGCCGGGATGCGCCCTATCGTCGAACAAACGCCGCCGGCCGCGCACAAAAAGGCCCTGCTCCGGCAGACTGACGGTCACAAAGGCGTCATTCTCCTCCGTGATGACACCGTGCCACCACAGCCTGTCACCCTGCTGGCGAAAATACAGCAGTTTCCAGTACCGGGGGCGAAAACGCTGCACCTGCCCCACCACCTCAAGCACGGGCGAAAGGGTCATGAGCCTGGCCTCCATCTCCTGCTCGCTCCAGCGTGGCCGACCCTGCTGCAGCATGTGTGTCAGCTGAGCCTCGTTGAGCAGGTCGGGATAACGCCGCAAGGGCGACGTCACCGGCGCGTATCGCGCCAGCCCCAAAGCCGCGTGCGGGCGTGCCTGCACTTCCAGGCTTGAGGGCGTCAGGGCGCGCATGACACGGGTCATGTCTGCCGGGGCTGTCCACACGCCGGCGTATTCCCTGGGCAGGGCCACGTCCTGCACCCTGTGCAGCATGGCGCAGCCACGCCTAGCCGCCCAGTCGGCCACGGCGGCGCTGGCCAGAATCATCATCTCGGCCACGAGCATCTGCGCGTCCGGTGCCTGATGGGCCGGTGCCATATGAACGACCACGTCCTCCCCCTCGCCCGTAAGCGTCACCGTGGGATCCGGCCTGTCCATGATAACGGCCCCGGCGTCAATCCGTGCGGCCTGACGGCTCCTAGCCAGGGCCAGGCCAAGGGCCAGCTGTTCGGCAAAGGGTGCGGCCGCGTTTTCCGGCAGGGGATCTCCTGCGGCCTGGGCGTCCAGCACGGCCTGGCAATCCTCATACGTGAGATTGGCGTCCAGTGTGGCCCTGACCACGGCGAGCTCGCACTCCCCCGCCTCTCCCCGCGAACTCACTGGCACGCGCACGGCCAGGGCGGACCGCACCTGCCCGGCCAAAAGCGAAAAGGCCTGTGTGCCCAGCGACTCGGGCAGCATGTGGCAGTCGCCCTCGGGCAAATAGAGACTCGTACCCCGGTGTTGCACGGCCTTGTCCAGGGGGCCGCCAAAAGGCCATTGCAGGGCCGGACAGGCCAGTACCACGGTCACTGTCCAGCCGTCGTCCGCAACCTCCACATGAAAGGCGTCGTCCACGTCCCTGGTGGTCGCGCTGTCAATGCTGAGGCAGGGTTGCGGACCCTTGGGCAAATCCGTTGCGGGATTGCGGCCGGCGTACTCCAGAGACGCCACCTCGTCGGCAAAGGGTTTCCACCAGGTGTCACCCGGCACATAGTCCGCCCTGTCGAGCCAGAAATTGTAATGCGGCGGCAGCTTGCCCCAGGCCATGAGCAATTGCAACGGCAGATGAGGCACGTCGGGCAACCCCTTGCTCAGGGCACGCCAGAGAGTCTCGTGCTCCTGATTTTCGGGATCGACCATGCGGGCCCGCAGCACGACCTCCAGGCGTTCGGCCACCTCTGGTGACGGCCATTCGCCACTGCTTTCGGAAGAGGGCAGATCGCGCTTGCGCAGAGCCACATCCCACAACAGCCGCAAAAAGGCGCTCCCCCCGGCCATGAGGGCTTCACGGGCCTGTCGGGCCTTTTCCTCGGCAAGGCGTTTTTCCACCACATCGGCCGGGAAAACCTGAAAATCCGGCGGCTGAAAACGAAAATGGCTCTTGCAGCCCAGCAGGGCTCGGCCATAGGCGGCCGTCTGGTCCACCGTGGGTTCACTCACAAAAAGTTCGGCAAACCAATCCGCCGGAGCCGAGGCGACTTCGCCCTGCGCCATCTCCCACACCTCCGCAAGGGGGACGGCAGCGGCCAGACGCTCCCGTTCGGCCTTGTGCTCCGCCAGGAGGCGCACGGCTTCCTCCCTGCCAAGATCGGCCGAATGCAAGGGTCCGAGCCAGGGCAGCAGCCGCGAGGCGTTGAGCCGCGTTTCCCGCCGGTTGGGGAGAAGCAGACGCAGCTTGCCACCGGCCTCTTCCGTGACCAGGGCAATCTGTACGGCGTTGCCTTCCATGTATTCCACCACACATCCTGGCGCTGGATAGCGCACACGATCCGACATGCCTTCTCCTTTACCCATGCCCCGTTTCAAACCGGTTTTTCCTGCCGTCCGGCAAACTGTCGGCTAAAAGCCAGGGCGCCCAACAGACGTTGTGACCCAGCGCGACTCACGCACCCCTGTACCGCGTTTCTCCAGCCCCTTGTCATGGGCGCAGCAACTCCGGCATAAACGGGCCGAGAGCCCTGTTTACCGCAGCGTCGGAAAAATGCTCGCGAATGAAGTTTTCTGAAAGCTGCGATCTGGCCGTAAGCAAAGCCTCGTCATGGTACAGACGCATGACGGCTTTGGCAAAATCTTCAGCCGTATCGGCGACGGTGATAAAATGGGAGGCATTGTCTATGCCCTCGATACCGATGGTTGTGGTGACCACGGGCACTTTGTGGTAGGCGGCCTCGATGATCTTGCCCTTGACACCGGCACCGTAGCGCAAAGGCACCACCGCCAGCCTGACGGTGGCATAAATGTCATGGAGCTCTTCCTCGGTGACGGTTCCGGTAACGATGACATTATCCGAGGCAAGGGCTTTGAGGGATTCCGGGGGGTGGCTGCCCACAACATAAAACTTCATGCCGGGACAGAGCGGCAGAATTGTTTCGGCAAACCAGCGTGCGCCGTCCACGTTGGGTGGGTGGTTATACCCCCCGACAAAGGCGATGTCCTTTCTCTGGCTTGGCGCATACGTGTACTGCCTCATGCCGTCGGCTTCCAGAATATAGAGGGGAACCCGGACGGCGTTGGCGTGACTCTCCGCGCTGACAATCTGCACTTCCCTGTCCGAAAAGTAGCAGGCCACGTCAGCCCTTTCGCAGACGCCAAGTTCAAAGGCCTTGGCCGCCAGCATTTTTTCCTCGGCGTTGGACAGATTTTTCAAGCGGTCTTCACGGTATTCGCGCAGGTAGTGCAGGTCGTGTCCCTGGTAGATGACGATGGCTGTGGTATGGCGGCGCAACAGCCACAAATAGCTGTCGCAGATGTCAGGCCTGTTGACGTACGCGTAGTCCACATAGCGCCCGTTCTCCACAAACCAGGCGTGAATGTCGCCCGTATCCACAACCTCGACGCCCAAATCGCAATGCGCTTGAAGGTATTTTCTGTTCAGGGTGGGGTCGTTGGGAAGGAATTTGGTGTTATACCCTTTGTCGACAAAATACTTCAGGTACTGGAAGGTTGAACGGGAGCCCGTGTCTTCCGCAAAGGCAAGAAGGCCATAGTCAATAACAAGCACCGTTTTGCGCCTGCGGGCGCAGTCCTTGGCCAGGAAAAGCTGCTCAGCGCCTCTCGTGTGAAAGCGGTGCAGACTGTCGCGCCACTTTCTGTAAAATTTCTCGCGATTGACGTTTTGGTAGCGCTTGAAGCCGGCGTTTTCGTCCGTTCCGTTGGACGCTCCTTCCAGATGATAGACGACAGACTTCGGCTGGTACAGAACCTTAAGGCCCTTTTCGTAACGGATTCTGAAGGCGAGGTCCGTATCCTCGTAGTAGCAAGGGGCAAATGTGGTGTCAAAGCCGTGCAGTTCTTTCCAAAGATCGTTTTTCACAAGGATGCAGGCGCCACTGACATAGTCCACCTGCCGGGGATAGTTTATTTCCAGCGCGTCGGGATGCATGCCGCGACCGTAATTCCACGCGGAACCGTCACGGAAAACAATCCCCCCGGCCTCCATGACGGCCCC
>JAGAEE010000122.1 GCA_017613295.1 Desulfovibrio sp.
GCCGAAGCTGAAGCGCTTGATCCCGCCTGCCGGAACGGCGCCGGCCTCATGCCAGCGCCGGGCCAGCGGCTCAAGCCTGGCGCGCAGGTCGCGGCAGAACTCGGCAAAGCCCTTGGGCATGAAGCCCTGCTCGGCATGCACGAGCAGGGGCTGCCGGCTGCTGTATTCGGCCTCGAAGTAGACCGGCATCTTGCCGTTCTCGTACTTCCCGTAGCCGAAGCCATGCCAGGCCGCGGCCCCGTGCCTGTCAAGCAGTGCGCGCATGTCCTGCAGCAGCCCCGGCTCCACGTAGAACTCCGCACTGGGCTGGCCCTTGAAGCTGACATAGACTTCCTCGCGGCCGTCGTCGGCACGCACGGACAGGCAGTCGCCCGCGGCCCTGTCGCTGAACGACAGCTTCTGCAGCGTCTTCGGCAGAGAGGCGTGCAGCTCCGGCAGCTTCTTCTTAAGATAGCCGCACAGCCTCCGCTCCGCCTCGAGGCGGGGCGTGTCCCTGCCCTTGTCGGCGCCGTAGACCTTGGAGGAGCAGACCACGCTCCACTCGCACCGGTCCTTGAGGCGCCGGCCCTTGTCTTCGCCGCCGGTCGAGCCAGGCCAGGAGGCCGCGTTCATGGATTGCAGAATGGCGAGGATCTCGGCGCGGGTCTTGCCGTCCACGGGACCGGTGTACACCAGCGGAGGCATGCCCCCGTACAGGCTGACGTTCAGCTTGGCGCGGGTCAGCTCGAGGTGGATGCTCCGCGCGGCCAGGGGCGTCAGCTTCTCGCCCCACTCGGAATGGTAGGCGGCGTAGCTGACGCCGTCGTCGCCGTCCTGCCCTGCCGCGGCGTCGCCGCAGAGCATGAGGGGCAGAACGGCTGCCATGAGGAAACAGGATCGCAGCATGGAAGACCTCCTTGGTCGTGCGGGATGGCAAGGCGGGCCGAACCAGGCGCCCGGCGCCCTCTACTATCCGCATTTGACAGAGCAAAGGCAACTGCGAAGGCGCTGGCTGCCAACCTGAAATCCTGTCAACCCCCTCGTCTGCCCGGCGTGGGCCCCTCATGAGCCTGCCGCCGTCACAAGACCGCAAAAGGGCCATGCTACGCTTCACAAAAAGGAGTGTGGCATGGCCCGATTCTTTTTTTCCCGCAAGGGAAAACTTCCCCTTCTTCCCTCTGCCGTTCGTGATGGAGCAGGCATGTTGCGGAGTCACTCATGACCTGGTCACTGGAAGCGGCACGCGACGACATCCTCAAGACGGAGGAGCAGTGTGAGGCCGAAGCGCGGGTTTGCGACGTCAGGCGGCAGTACCTGCGCCACCTGGCGGACGTGGCGCACAGTCCCGAGGGGAGCGCGGTTTTGTCGTGCCTGCTGTGGGACCTGGGCGTGATCGGCGAGTGTCCGGAAGACGTGCGGCTGATCGCGTTGCGGAATTTTGGCGAGCGGCTTTTCAACGACATTTACAACGCCGCGCCGCGCACGGCCACGCAGATCATGGCTACGCTGCGCGCAAGACACGGAGGATCACCATGGCAGAGTTAGGGTCGGTGGCGGAGAGCGCGGAACAGGGGTTCAACGAGGCGGCGGTGAACACGTCACTGCCGGGAGCCGAAGCGTCGGGCACTGGGGCCATGAGTGAGGCCACACAAATTTCTCCGGCGGGCGGGGGCGAGGCCGCGCTCCAGCCATTATCCTCCACGGGGAAAGTGACGGGCCAGACCCCCGGTTCGCCGGAGAGCAAAGAGCAGAAGGGTCCGGCAGAAGCGGAACCGGAGAAAGCTGATAAGGCGGATCCGGACAAGCCCATCACGGACTGGTCGAAGGTCAAGATCGACCTGCCCGAGGGCGCGCCCGTGGACAATCAGGTGTTGGGCGATTTTGGCAAAAAGGCCGTGGAGCTGGGCCTAACCGAGAATCAGGCCAAAGCCCTGGTGGATTTTCAGCTGGACGCCGTGGCCCGTCAGCGGGAGCGCCTCATGGAAGTGGGCGGCAGGCAGCTGGCCGAGGCCTGGGGCGGCAGGGTGGCCGAGAACCAGCAGGCCGTGCTCACGCTCATTGCCAACATTGACCGGAGGATGGGCGAGGGCAACAGGTTTTCCAAAGCCCTGAACATGTGCGGGGCCACGTGCCTGCCGGACGTGTGCCAGGGGCTGCTGTATCTCGCGCAGGGCGTGAGTGAGGACAGCATGGGCAGAGGGGGCGCCGTGGGGCCCGCCGACCGCAAGGAGACGGCGGAAGAGGCGCTGATGGCTGAATACAGGAAAGTCAGAGGGAACAGATTATGAGCATGATGCAGACAATGCACGAGATTTCCGTGGAGCTGGCCAACAAGCAGCCCGGCATGATCGACGATCTCACGGAAGACGCGCCGATACTGAAAATGTTCAAGTGGAATCCTGCCACGCACGGGCTGTGGAACCTGGCCGAGAAGCTCAATGAAATCACGTCTCCGGGCTTCGTGCATTTTGACGCGCCGCTGCCGCAGCTGAACGTCTCCAGCGACCTGGTGACGACCGAGCTGCAGAAGATGGGCGGCGTCATGGAAGTGCCCACGGACCGCGCCATGAAGTTTGGCGGCCCCGCAAAGTATTTTGCCCGCAAGCAGCCCTACATTCTCAAGAAGGCGGGCATGGACGCCGAGCAGCAGATCGTGCTCAAAGTGCTGCTCAGGGGCGCCCTGATGGAAAAGAACGTGTTTGACGCTGGCGGCACTGGCAAGGGCTGGTTCATGCTGGCGTGCCGCTTCGACCCCGAGCTGAACGTGGGCCTGTACGACAAGGACCAGTTCGCGCAGGGGCGGCTGTTCAACATTTCCTTCCCCTATGACGGGGCGGAGCACTACCTCAGGAGCAAGAAGTTCGAAGGCGTTCTGGGCTATTCCTGCGTGTACCGCGCCCACTTCGGCTACCAGCTGCTGGACGCCAGGCGGACCGTGGCGGCCATCGTCAACATTGATGAGAAGCACCATCCCACGGTGAACCAGATTGACGAGATGCTGGCGCAGGTGCGGGCGCAACCCGGCAGCACGCACCTGTTCATGGGGCCCAAGGCCAGAATCTATGGCATCAATCCCTACAAGCACGAAAACGTGCAGCTGGCCAACAACGACACCGACGCCAAGACCCGCGTCGAGACCTGGAACGGCATCTCCCTCACCACGTCCTACAACATCGACGACCAGCTCGATCACGTGAACGTGTAGGAAGCGCGCAAGGAACAAGGAGCGACATCATGGCGATCACAGCAATGGAATATCTCAAGGCCAGCAGGGACGCCAAGGACCTGCGCGTTGCCCAGGGGGCCGGTCCCGGGCCGGAATATCACGGGAGCGACGTGGCCCCCCTCATCTGGTTCGACCAGTTCTACGGCCAGGGCCTCACGCCCACCGGCACGCTGGACCTGACGCTTTTTGAGCCCCTGCGCGTGGGGGCCACACAGTCCTCCCTGGATTTGGTCATCACGGCCAGTCACGGCAACACGGGCACGCTGCTGTGCCCGGCAGGCTCCAGCGTCAAGGTGGAGCTGTTCCAGTCGGACAGCGAGGACGGCCCCTTTGAGACCAGCGGCTACGCCGTGACCATGACCAACGGCGCGGTGCGCAACGTGGAGCCGGACGTGCAGATTTGCCGCCTCTACATCGGCAACATGAGCAAGGCCTACATGGTGCCCAAGATCACCTTCACCGGCGCGTTTGCCGGGGGGCTCGTCGACGTCGGCCTCGCCCGCTCTGTGCGGTAGCGGTAACGCGATTTTGTCCGCTGGCGGCGTCAAACTTCGCTTTGCGCTTCGGTCAAATACCAGAAGAGTATATTCCCTCGCGCAAAGCTCGTTTTCCTTGCCAGTGAACAAACTTGCGCTACCGCAGAAGAGAGCAAAACTTACGCTACCACAGAAGACTACCGCAGAAGAGGTAGAAGAGAAGGAACTAACGTTACCGCGCCAGCGAACAAAATAGCGTCGCCGCTTGGAAGGATTTTGAAGAGTCATCAGAAGGGGGAAAGGAGTTTTTCATGCCAATACCCGCCACCATACAGACGGACGTCAAATACATGTCCGACGGGAAGAGCGTCTTCTGGCCCATTCCCTTTCCTTACACGAGTTTCAGCGACGTGGGCGTCAAGACCATCAACACGGATGATGGTGTGGAGACCACGCTCACCCTTGGCAAGGACTATCAGATTCAGGGCCGGAACGTCGTGGCCGTTGTGCCCATTGGTTTTCAGCTGGAGATTTGGCTGACCAACTCCCTGGACGTTGTTTTGGCCGATCTTCCCGAACCCTTGCCCCACCCACCCATGCCCGGGGGATTGCCCGTGGGCGTGCCGGGACCAGGCGGCATCCCTCCGGTGCCGCGAACTCCCCATCCGGTACCGCCCCTGGGTGACCCCTGGGCAGACCGCCATTTGGGCGTGCTCTCCGCCGACGTGCATCTGCTCAAGAGGCAGCTGGAAGAGGGTCTGGCCATTGAGCGGGCGCGGGAGTGTGACGGCCAGATTCAGCGCCTGAAGGAAACCGGTACGGCCCAGGTGGAGAAGATCGAGACCCAGGCCGAAGCCAAGCTCCAGACGACGCTGACCACCATGGCCACCACGTCACAGGGCTACATCGACAACATGAACGCCGTGGGCACCACGCTCAGCAACACGGCCCAGACGGTCTACAATTCCGCCAATGCCGCCCAGCAGCAGGCGCTGACCGCCATCCGCCAGCTGGACGCCAAGAACGCGGAAATCCAGGCCGACCTCGCCGTCTGCCATACCCGTGCGGACGAAGCCGAAAATTCCGCCGCGCAGGCCAGGCAGTTCCGCGACGAGACCGTACAGGCGGCGTCCGATGCTGAAATCGCCCGTACCAGCACCCTCCAGTACATGAACCAGGTGGCGGCGGACAGGCAGGTCGTGGCGGCCGACAAGGCCGTTGTGGCCACGGACCGCACCGAGGTGGAACGTGTGGCGGCCCAGGTGGCGGCGGACAAGAACGTCGTGACCACGGCCAGGGGCGAGGCGCAGGCTTCGGCCACGTCGGCCAACGCTTCAAAGGAGTCCGCAGAGGCCAGTGCCAGTACCGCGTCCACCAAGGCCACGGAAGCCTCCCGCAGCGCCACATTGGCCCAGGCCGCCCGCGACAACGCCGAAGCAGCACAGGCCGACGTCACCTCCATGAAGCTGGAAGTGGCGGCGGACCGTGAAGTCGTGGCCCAGCATCGGGCCGTGGCGGAAAGCGCGGCCACCACCGCCAAGGGCGCGGCCAACACGGCCACCTCTGCCAAGGGTGCGGCGGAAACGGCGGCGGCCACGGCCACTCTCAAGGCCGACGCGGCGTCCCACAGCGCGGCAGCGGCGCAGACTTTGGCGGACGCGGCCAATCTCAGCGCGCTCAGGGCGGACGCCTGCCGTCAGAAAGCCGAGGAGCGCGCGGAATCGGCCCAGGCGGCCCTGGAACGCAGCGAGGAAATCGCCGGGCAGATGGAAGCCGTCACGGCCACGCAGCTTTCCCAGAACAGGGAGATCGCCGATCTCGCGGAAGCGTCCCTGCTTCAGGGGGAGCGGATCACCCGTGAGGCGGAGCGTTGCCGGAGCGGGGAGCAAGCCCTTTCCCAAAAGATCGACGACGTGCGAAACGGGCTCACCGAAAAGATCGACGGCGTTCACGACGAGCTGTCCGCGAGTCTGGAGGAGGCCGAGTCCCGTCTGGACGCCACCCTTTCGGACAACGCCCTGTCCAGCGCCAGGCAGGTGGCCGATCTCGCGGAAGCGTCCTTGCTCCAAGGGGAGCGGATCAGTGAGGAACGCGCCAGGGTGGACGGGGCTCTCCAGGCCATGAGCGACGACGAGACCGGTTTCAGGCTGTCCTGCATGAAGCAGATGTCCAGCCTGACCACGGCGAGCCTGTTGCAGACGTTGCGCGTCAACAACGCCGTGACCACCGTCACCATGATTCACGACTCGGCCACGGGCGACACCACCGTCATCAACGAAGGGGACGCCATCCCTGACGACATCGGGGACGGCGATTTGCTGGTCGTTCACGAAACCACGCCCGCTGACGGCGACGGTGACGGGACCGTGGACGACGACTTCTAATGTGCCACCAGGCGTGCCTTTCGCACGCAGGGAATAACCAACAGCGGGTTACCGCAAGGAGCAAGTGTCATGCCTTTTTCCGTATCCAACGAAGTCAAGAAGGCCACCTATTACCGCCGCAACGGCGAAACCCTCTATGAGGAGCATCCCAAAACCGACGGCGGCCAGGTGGCCCTGAGCGCCACGTATTCCGGCGGTTCCGCCACCACGGCCCAGGCCGAGTTCGAGGCCCTGCGCACGCTCATTGCCACCATGCAGTCCACCATCGACGGCCAGACCAAGATGACCGTGGTGGCCGACATCACCGCCCGTGACGCCCTGACCGGCATGAACGTGGGCGACCAGGTCTGGGTGATCGACGCTTCCGCCGACAACACCGTTTCCAGCGGCGCCGCCAAGTACGTCTATCAGGATTCCACCAACGGCTGGGTCAAAACCGCCGAGGCCGAATCCATGGACGTGGTGGTCGACTGGAGCGACGTGCAGAACAAGGAAGTGGACGTGATCCACGTGGCCAGCGTTCCGGCCACCATGCCTTCTGGTTTGGCCGACGGGGGGCTCGTCATTGTTGACACCACCGCAGCCTAGAAACGGTGCGATTTTTGCGTCCTGCGTCGTTGCTTCAGCCGTTGCGACGAAGGAAGCTACGGATGAAGACAGCAACTGGTGACGCGAAAGGTCGTGCGAAGAAGCCGCTGTCGCTATCCGTAAGCGGGGAAGATCCGCTAACGGCTACCGCTCGCTTCGTCGGGTCGCTTCGGTCGAGTACCGTAAGAGTACACTCCCTCGCGCCCGCCTCGCGTTCCTCGCAGGGCCGCAAAACTTGCACCGTTTCTGAAGGATGAAGTTTTCTGTCGGTATCCGTAAGGCTCGAAGACTCGCCAACGACTGGCGCTTTGTCCGCTTGCGCCGTTTTAGAGAGCGGAGGGAAAGCTATCCGCTACGGCGCAATCTAGCGACGTTAAAACAGCATTGAAGTCGATTCGGGTGGATGGGACTGGCCCGTCCACCCTCAATGGGCAGGGGAAAAGTTTTTATGGCCGAAGCTCTCATCTACCAACGACGCGGAAACCAGCTGGTCAAGGTGGACTCCTCGACCCTGACCCACGCCAACGTCTCGGACGTGCTGGACGCCCTGCAAAGCGCGGCATCCTCCCTGAACAGCGTCCTGACGTTTCTGGTCAACTATTACAACATTCCCGCCTCGGGTTCGGGCAACCAGTCCTGACCGGCGCGGGCCAACCCACAGGAGACACTACCATGGCTCTTACCTCTGAAGAAAGCGCCAAGCTCAACGCCACCCTGGAGTCCTGCGCCTCGACCGCCGAACTGGCCGAGCGCCTCCTGACCTCCTTCAACAACGGGGGCGTGCAGAATCCCGACCTGGCCGTGCTGGAATCCACCGTGGAACAGTACGCCGACAGCGCCGTGACCACCCACAATGCCAGCGCCGCCGCCCACAGCGCCATGAAATCCGACGCCGTGAACAGCAGCTCCAGCTCGACCGTGGCCACCAGCAAGGCCGTGAAGACGGCGTACGACCTGGCCGCGAGCAAGACGAGCCAGGCGTACACTATGTACGTGGACGCGGCCAATGGCAGCGACAGCAACGACGGCTCCAGCTGGGCCAAGGCCAAGAAGAGCATCATGAATGCCTACATGGCGTACTGCGCCATGCACTGCCAAAACATTTACCAGGTCATGTTCCTGCACGTGGCGGCGGGCACGTATACGGAAAACGCCAACGTGACGCTGCGAGGGGAGGACGGCCTGGTACTGGAACTGTACGGGGACACCACGATTGTGGGCGGCATTTCGTGCGCTTACAGCCAATTTACGGCCAGAAAGGCCGCTGCCGCCACCGCCGCCAGTGCCAGCCTGACCGTGACGGGGAATTGCGGTGTCGACAATGGCACATTCTCTCTGGCAGACCTGTCCACCTTCACCTGCCAGAGCCTCACTGTCAGTAACAACAGCGTGGCCACGATTTCCGTGCCCGTCACCCTTCACGGGAATGTGCGGGTGTTAGGGGGCAGCGTCCTGTATGTCAATGGCACTATGGTCCTGGACGGCAGCGAGTATGATTCCACTAGCAGCTATCCTGTGGCGTTGCAGGTGGGGAAAGGCTCTCGTGTGGAGACAAGCCAGCCCGTCATCATCAGCGGACACTACTCCATGGGGATCAAGGTCGAGTCAAAATCGATGTTCACACAAGGGGCGGCCGTGAGCGTCAATATCGATTACAGTGCCGGGTATGGCCTGATTCAGGCAAGTACCGGACTGTACCACCGTCAGGCCGGAACGCTCAGCCTTTCCGGCGCCTCGCACTATATGCTGAACGCCAGCCGTTCCGGCGAAATCCTGTTCGACGGGACAGACAGCATTGCCCTCGACGGCACGACGGTCGCGGTCGTTGCCGCGTACCTGTTCGGGAAGGTCACACGAGGGGGATCGGCCGCGTTCACCAGCCCCAATGGCGTTACGGGCAAGCGTTTTGAAATCAGTCTCGGTGGCGCCGTTCAGACCCAAAGTGGCGGGTTGCATATCTTCCCCGGCTCGACGGACGGCACGGTGGACGGCGTGGTCATCACCGCCGCCGGTATGGGGACCAACGGCAGCTCGTACTACTAGCTTCAGCAACCGTGCAACAATAGCAAATAAGGAGACACATCATGCCCCAGGCAATGACCTACGATACCTTTGAGATGTTTTCCATGCCGGAACTCGTGGTGCCGGACGAATTTGCCGGTCCCGTGACGCACTACAAATTGGACGATGGCCGTTTGTGGAGCATTGCGGAGGCAAAATTTGTTTCCGCCTTGCCGGAGGGCGGTGTGGCCAGTGTCTGCCCTGACAGCCAGGGCCACAGCAGCCTGGACGGACTCAGGGGATGCCTGGGGTTTTACGGCCACGCCAAGGGGGAACTGGCGTAACAACGCTGATTGAGAGACTCTGCCGTTTGTGATAGAAAATGGCGCGGGGCAATCCTCCGAGTCCCGACAAGGAGGACCGCGCCTATGGAGCAGTTCATCCTGGACGTTCTTGCCGCAACTGTGGCAGGCGTCGTGGTGGCCTGGATTGTTAAGCAGATGAACCTGTAAGACGTTTCAAGCCCCGGCAGGACTGGCACTCCATACCGGGGCTTGAAACTTGTAGCAACTACTACAGGGGGATTGCCCCACTTCCGGGCGGCAGGTGACACTGCCGCCCTTTTTTTGGTGATACGCACAGAGCGGCCGCACGTCAAGCGTGAAAAGCAGCAGGAGTTTGATCATGGGCAGCTTTTTTGGTGGCGGAGGCTACGAAGCCCCGGAAATGCCGGAAACGACGGTCATGCCGTCATCTGAGGAGAAGGAGCCCGTGAGTCGGGCCGTGCGGGAGGAGGAACGTCGTCGTATCCGGGCAAGGCGCGGCATGAGCGGCACGCTGCTCACGTCGCCATTGGGCACGACCGGGGGCGGCAAAGGCTTGCTGGGACGGGTGTGAGGCTTACTTAGATGAGGGTGAGGGCAGATTCAAGACAGCCGCGAGCCATACCAGCCCATACCGGTTATGAACAGCGCCAGGGCGATCCAGAGAAAGTCGGTCATTGCTTGAGCTCTTTCGTCAATTTCAAGCACCAGAATATGGCATAAAATCCGACGACAAAACCAAGGAGTTGTCCCTTGAAGATGCCAATGACAAGATTTGCCACGCCGAGCTTTTCCAAAATGTCTGCCATCCGCTTCTTCATGGGCGCCTCCAAGAGTAACAGTACCCGCGTTTCGCGTTTCTGTAAACCGGAGGAAAAATGAACACCTGGGAAGACGTCCGCGCCTTTGCGACGCATATGGAAAGCGCAAGAACGCCGCGCGAGCGGGAATGGCACGAGCTGTCGCGCTGGGTATGCCCGTACCGTGGCGTGTTCAGCAATGAGGACCTGGCCCCCCGTGGCACGCGGCGCAATCCCAAGGCCTTCATCGTGCCCGTGACGCAGGCCCTGCTTCGGGGGGCGTCGGGCATCACGTCGGGCATGACCCCGCGCAACATCAGCTGGTTCGAGCCGGAATTTGACGACCCTGGCATGGCCGAGGCGTCCGGCGCGCGCGTCTGGCTGGACGAAGTGGACCGCCGCATGAAGAACGTGCTGGCCGACGGCGGCTTTTACCAGGCCATTCAGGCTTTCAACACCGACCTGCTCTGGGCGGGCTGCGCGCTGCTGTACGGCGAGATGTCGCCCGTTTCGGTTTTGCGCTTCGAGTGCGTGCAGGTGGGGACTTTTTGCGTCCAGCTGGACGAGGACGGCAGGCTGGACGCCGTGGTGCGGACCATGAGCTGGACCCCGGCCCGAATGGCGCGCCACTTCGGCAAGAGCGCCCTCTCGGAAGGCACGCGGCAGAAGCTGGAAAAACAGCCGTATGACCCGATCCGCGTGACCCACTGCGTGCGGCGGCGCGACCTGCGCGATCCCGGCAGGCTGGACAGGAAGCACATGCCCTGGGAATCCTTTTTCTGGGAGGAGGGCGGGGAGGATTTTCTCCATGAGGGCGGTTTCAACGAGATGCCGTACTTCTTCGCCACGTGGCACGAGGGCCAGACGCCCTACGGCACAGGCCCGGGGGACGAGGCCCTGCCCGACTCCCGCCAGATGGACCGCCTGGAGCACGACAAGCTGGAGGCCCTGGCCAAGCTCATCCGTCCGCCGGTGCAGTTCCCGCAGTTCATGAAGAGCCGCATGAATCTGGAACCAGGCGGCATGACGCCCGTGCCGGAACACGTGTCCATCACGCCCATCTTTGATCTGGGGCCTGTGGCGCATTCGGTATCGGCCATGCAGCAGGAAATACTCAATGTTGGCCAGCGGCTGGAAAAATCCCTCATGGCCGCCATCTTTGCCTCCATGCCCCTGGACCAGCGCCCCCGCGACATGAGCGCCACGGAATTTTTGGAGCGCAAGCGCGAGGCCCTGCAGCAGCTGGGGCCGGTGATCTCGGCCTACGAGCCCAACGTGCTGACGCCCCTATTGGAGCGCGTGGCCGCCACGCTGGACAGGGCCGCGCTTCTTCCCCCGCCGCCGCCAGCCTTACAGGGATATCCGCTCCTGATGAAGATGGACTTTGTGTCGCCACTGGCCAACGCCCTGCGCCAGACAGGCGCGGAAACCACGCGCGCCCTGCTTCAGGACGCGTCGGTCCTGGCCCAGATGCGGCCGGAAGTGCTGGACAAGCTGGACCTTGACCAGGCCGTGGACGAGCTGGCCACAGGCCTTGGCGTGCCCGGCAGCCTCATCCGCGCGGACGCCGAGGTGGCGCAGATCAGGCAACAACGGGCCGAGCAGCAGGCCGCACTACAGCAGCAGGCGCTTCTGGCCCAGCAGGCTCAGACGGCGGCCACGGCGGCACGCGGCATGAACGATGCGCTGACCGTTGCGACTCGATTGCCCGTTGCGACTCGATTGCCCGTTGCGACGGAGGAAGCTACGGGCATCGTACGCAGAGCGGAGGAAGCTACGGGCATCGTACGCAGAGCGGAGGAAACTACGGGCAGCGACAGCAGCTTCGTTGGGTGACCGGTCGTGTAACTCGTTGGGGAAGACCCGCTAACGGCTAC
>JAGAEE010000123.1 GCA_017613295.1 Desulfovibrio sp.
GGCGTGTCACAAACGGTGACGAGTTTGTCAAACTCAGCCTCCTGGATGAAGCCCCGTTTGACCATTGTCTTGCGAAGCCATTCCACAAGTCCACTCCAAAAATCGGCATCATAGAGCACAATGGGAAAAGCTCGGGTACGTCTTGTCTGGGCCAGCACAAAGGCTTCGGACAGCTCGTCAATGGTGCCCATACCGCCGGGCATGACAACATAGGCCATGGCATATTTCACAAACATAAACTTGCGCACAAAAAAATAATGAAAATTGCAGCGCGTTTTCACATATTGGTTGCACCCCTGTTCGTGGGGCAAATGAATATGCAGCCCCACGGATTCTCCACCAGCTTCAGTAGCGCCCTTGTTGGCAGCTTCCATGATACCGGGACCACCGCCTGTGATAATGCCGTACCCGGCCTCCACCAGCATACGGGCAATGGTTTCAGCATCCTGGTATTCTTGTGTGTCAGGAGTGCAGCGGGCAGACCCAAAGATGGAAATGCAGTTGACCTTGAGCGCATTGAGAGTATCAAATGCCCCGACCATCTCCGCCATGATGCGGAAGGTACGCCAGGATTCTGTCGTCACTGAGTTGAGATCGTCAATCTTGTTCTGTCGCAATTCCGGCATATGCCCTCCTTTGAAGCTTTCATACATGTGGTTACGATACAGCAGGCTTCGATGATATCAAACAGAGTATAAAGACAGACGTTGCCATTAGCAATGTGGCATAAGACACCATCTTGACGTCCTATCGTGCCTGCGGCTAAATAAGTGCGATCAACAACGTGGTTTTGCCTTGAACACAACGGCATTGCAACACATTATCCCCTTCCGCCGCACGGCCAATCTCTGGAGGAAAGCATGAAGGTACAATTCTTGGGGGCAGCACAAACCGTGACCGGTTCATGCTATATGATGGAAGCCTGCGGCAAACGTTTTTGCGTTGACTGTGGCATGCATCAAGGCAACAAGGCCATTGAGGAGCGCAACCAGAGCGAATTGTATCGTCCCGGTGATATTGACTTCATTCTTGTCACTCACGCCCATATTGATCACTCCGGCCTTTTGCCAAGAATGGCAAAACAGGGATTTGCCGGTCCCATTTATTGCACGAAGGCCACATGTGAACTGCTGGAACTCATGCTACAGGACAGCGCTCATATTCAAGAGATGGAGGCCACTTGGGAAGCCAAAAAATTTCAGCGGCGCGGCCTGTCTAATCCCCCTGTAGCACTGTACACCGTCGAAGACGCTTTAAAGGCTTCAAGCCTGTTTCACACGGTTGATTATCACACGGTCTTCGAACCCGCACCCGGCATCAGCGTGACCTACTACGACGCCGGCCACATTCTTGGTTCCGGTTCCCTTCGCCTGCAAATCAGGGAAAACGGCAAAACCACCACCGTCATTTTTTCAGGAGATATAGGTCGCCCTCAATCACTGATTGTGCGCAATCCTGAAACCCCGCCACAGGCGGACTACATCTTTATGGAATCCACATATGGCGATCGCGACCACAAGGATGAGCATCGCAGTGTGGAGGAGCTTGGGGAAGCCATAGCCTACAGCCACAGCCGTGGTGAGAAGGTCATTATCCCGGCCTTCGCCGTAGAACGCACGCAGGAAATTCTCTACTGCCTTCACCTTCTAGCACGACAGGGCAAGCTGCCCGAAGACATGCCAGTTTTTGTGGACAGCCCACTGGCCATACGTGCTACCGAAGTCTTCGAACGCAATCAAGAACTTTTCGACAGCGAGGCTCGCCGCCTTCTAGCCGAGGGTGACAATCCCTTTGAACTTCCAAACCTTCGCTACACACTCTCCAAGGAAGAATCCCAGGCCATCAATGATTACACAGGTCCGGCCATTGTCATCTCGGCAAGCGGCATGTGCAATGCCGGACGTGTGCGTCACCATCTGCGTCACAACATCTGGAAACCCGGAGCCAGCATCGTCTTTGTGGGCTATCAGGGTGTCGGCACGCCTGGCCGCAAGATTGTCGAAAAGGCGAAAAAAATCACCCTGTTCGGTGAGGATATGGAAATTGCCGCACGAATCTATACGATCAACGGCTTTTCTGGCCATGCCGGCCAAAGCCAGCTGCTTGACTGGCTTGAACCTCTTCTCGCATCAAATGTCAGGGTTATCCTTACCCACGGTGAAAGCAACGCCCAGAAGACTCTGGCCAACCGTATTCTCCAACGCTTTGGCACGAGTCCGCACATTGCGGCCTACCTTGAAGAACTTGAAATCGAAGGACAGGGCCGTGATGCGGCTGCCGTGCTTCACGAGGCACAAGCCCATCCGCGTGTCAACTGGGAATTCCTTACGGATGAGGTGGACCGCAAATGGGGCATGTTCAAAGGCAGGCTCTCCGACGTACAACAGCGTCCCTGGGTTGAACAAACCGACTTGCAGGACGCTTTGGAGAAACTTGATTATGCGCTCACCCGTTTGCTTTCACGGATGTAACTATGCGCATTATCGCCGGATATCTTGGTGGCCGTATCCTAAAAACAGGGAAAGGCGACGGCTATCGGCCAGCCATGGGGAAAACGCGTGAGGCGCTCTTCTCCATGCTGGAAGCAAGGGGCATCGCCTGGTCTCATGTGCGCGCTCTTGATCTCTATGCCGGTACGGGCAGTCTGGCCTTTGAGGCGATCAGCCGCGGAGCTCCCCATGCCTTGATGGTGGAAAATGCCCAGCACGCCATACATTGCCTCAGACAAAACATTGAGAGTCTGGGTTTGCAGAATGCCGTCATCCTGTGGGAAGGCGACGTACTGCGCAGGCTCAAAAAGCCTCCTGCTGAGCCCTACTCGCTGGTATTCATGGATCCACCTTACGGGAAAAACCTTGCGACTCCGACCTTTCAGCTGTTGAACGCACACTACTGGCTCACACCGGGCGCCTTTGTCACCGCAGAAATCGAGAAAAACGTACGCGTAACTGTCCCTTCGCATTGGCAGCCAGAAGGGGATCGACTTTTCGGTCAAACGCGTATTCTCATCTGGCAGGTCACTGACATTCACAACCCCATAGAAGCCTATACGGCTGGCAACAGCCTGTCATAGCCAGGCACAGGCGGGAAAAACCATGAACATAGACCAGATATTCAAAAAAATCGACGACTACGCACAACATTTTTCTGATAGGCAGCTTTGGGAAAAAATCGCCAGAATGACCAAAAAGGTCGGCTACGAAGTGCTGCGCAGTGTGCTCATTCTTTACTACACACTGGAAAATCCGGAGCTTCCAGGCAAAGTGCGCGCTGTTATCCTTGGAGCCTTGGGCTACTTCATTCTTCCTGTTGACCTTATACCGGATTTCATACCGATTGTCGGGATGTCAGACGACATTGCCATTGTGGCGGCGGCCATAGCCTATGCTTCCTTGTACATCACCCAGGAAGCCAAGGACAAGGCCGAGGCCAAACTGAAGATGTGGTTCAAGTAACTCAAGGGAGCGAGCATATGATGAACTGCGTCCCATGGCGGAAGATGATGTGCAGGTGCTGCTAGGAGTTTTTGACCGTCTGGTCAACGCGGGAGCGACCGTCATCGTCATTAAGCACGATCTGGACGTCATCGCCAATGCCGATTATGTCATCGACTTAGGTATTGCCGATGCTGTCTGCCTCCCCCAATTCTCTCAAGACGTAGCTCATTATCTGATCCTTGCTCTCGTGCAGCGAGCAGGTATCGGTATGCACCGTAAAGTCAGCCTCAAGAGGTTGTTCAAAGGAGGATTTGACCCCCGTATACTCCTTGATAAGGCCCATCTGTGCCTTGCGATAGTTTCCCTTGGGGTCACGGCGCACGCATTCCTCCAGGCTGCAACTGACATGAATGAGCCGCAGGCGATCCCCGAGAATGTGGCGCAAGTTCCTGCGAATCTCTTCAAGAGGGCTGATGAAGCAGCACAAGCTGGTGATGCCGTTTTCCACGGTAATCAGGCGCGCCAGCTCGGCACACCTCCTGTTGTTTTCGACCCTGTCCTTCATGGAAAAACCGAGATCGGCGTTCAGCCGGCCGCGTATGGCATCGTTGTCCAGCACGACATTCGGTATATGCCGTGCAGCAAGGCCTTCACGCACGAAAGCGCTCAATGTGGTCTTGCCGGCTCCAGACAGGCCGAACAGCCAGAAACACAATGATTTGGCAAAATTCATGTTGTCACCCGTTAAGCTTGCAGTCCTGGACCGTGCCGCTGGTCACGGCATCGTGCATGGCCCCAAGGCAAAAAGTTGCGGCACCGGTACCTTTTCACGTTGAGATTGCCCGGAAACAGGCAGCCGTTCAAGCCAAGCACAATACGTGCCAAATCACGTGGCATATTGCGGGTGACATGGGTGCCTCAAGAATAATTTGCACCTTAAAGAAGTGGCAGGGCATCGGCGACGGCCTTAACCTTGGCCCAGTAATGTCAAGCACAACGGCTTTTGACAGCCTGGGATATTTTCAAGAAGGATGGTTTTGGGCACAATGAACGCCCTCGCAGCTCTATGCCACGTTGCTCCGTAGCACGCTGCTTCTGATAGCCACTCCAGCAATATGTCCGATTGGCATGCAGAATATTTAGTGTGCTTTGCTCTCCTTCGTGGAACAAGTACAAGCTCATCACACTTGTACAAAATTTGATGCTCACCTCAGTCAAGGCTTGATATCGCGTGTGGTCATGGGTAGTATTGATCTATGAATAAGCCACCGCTCTCGCCTGTCAACGACTACGTCTTCAAGCGCGTATTCGGGGAACATCTCCCCGTACTCGCCGATCTGCTACAGGCCGTGCTGGCCATGCCCGTGACCGAAAAGGATATCAGCGTCGTCAATCCCATCTTTGCCGCTGACAGGAAGGATGACAAGCTCAGTGCCCTTGATGTGAAGGTAGAGACGCGAGAATACGGCGTTATTGATGTCGAAATTCAACTCGAATACTACGACGAACTATGGAAGCGGTTCCAATACTATACCGCCCGTATGTATGTGGACCAGATTCGCAGCGGCGAGGACTATTCCAAACTGACACGCGCCATTTCCATTGTCATAGCCGATTTTTCCTTCTTTACGAATGACGACGCCTACCATCATCGCTTCCGGCTTTACGACGAACAGAACGACGTTGCCTACCCCGGCTCCATTGAAATCAACATTCTTGAGATACCCAAACGACGCGGCAACATCTCAAAAATCAGCCATTGGCTCGAATTTTTCGCCGCCCGTACGGAGGAACAATTTATGCAACTCGCCCAACATAGTCCTGCCATGAATCAGGCCTGGGGTGTCATCAGACATATGAGCGCCGATGAACGGGAAAGGGCCGAGGCCGAGGCCGTGGAAAAGGCCCGCCGCGACATGGTGGCCCGGCTTCGTTCGGCTGAGTTACTGGGCCATACAAAAGGTTTGGAGGAAGGCAAGAAGGCGGGACTGGAGGAAGGCAAGAAGGCAGGACTGGAGGAAGGCATAACCAATGTTGCCATGAATATGATCCAACATGGCATGCCAGTAAACACAATATCGGATCTTACTGGTCTTACCATTGAGAAGATAAAGTCTTTACCAACAGTGCACTAGGTTCTTTGAAGGATATCTTCATGAACCAGGCCTGGGATGTCATCAGACATATGAGCGCCGATGAGCGAGAACGTGCCAAGGCCGAAGCCGTGGGAAAGGCCCGGCGTGACATGGTGGCAAGGCTTCGTTCGGCTGAGTTACTGTGGCATACGAAAGGCCTGGAGGAAGGGGAAAAAATAGGCATAGA
>JAGAEE010000124.1 GCA_017613295.1 Desulfovibrio sp.
ACGTTGATGGATTAACATTTCTTAACAATCAGGCTGCATATATAAAAAATAAAAAAGAATTAGACAAAAATATAAAAAATGGTATATCATTTACTATCGTTGTTTTTGATATTTGTGATATTAAAAAAATCAATGAGAATTATGGTGATGACACAGGGAATATGGCTATTCTTGACGCCGCAAATTTAATGAAGTCTGTATTTTGTCCTGATAACATATATAGATATAATAATAATCAATTTGTCGGAATTTTCTACAATATTTCAGAAGATGATTTAAAGATTCTGTTCAGTAAATTTGAAGAAAAAATTGATTTATTAAACAAAACTCCAAATCTTTATAAAGTTCCACTGGTAATATCAAAAGGTTATGCAATATATAATGCAAATATAGATAATGATTGTAATGATACATTTAATCGAGCAAAAATTGAAATGTATAATGATAAATAAAATTAGTATAAAAATTTTAAAGAATTGTGTGACTGACTGCAACCAATTACGTTAGTTTCTTTGAATATTCGCATCATTGATAAAAATCTCCCCTCCACCTGCACAACACATAATTCCACCCAATTTTTCTCTGATTTGTGGAAAACCTGTTTATATCTCTGGGAAATTCTCGTACCCCCTATTGACGATAACCGCCTCTGTCTTATTTTTTCCTATAAAAGCGACGGATCGGCTTACTGATTGCCGTCGTGGCAGACAGCATGCATAGGGGAGAGCACATATGGCAGTAGCATACAAGGATTATTACAAACTTCTGGGAGTTGATCGCGGGGCTGCCGCCGCTGATATTTCCAAAGCTTACAAGAAACTGGCCCGCAAGTACCATCCTGACCTCAACCCTGGTGATAAGGTGGCTGAGGAAAAATTCAAGGAAATCAACGAAGCCTACGAAGTTCTCAAAGATCCCGAGAAAAGGAAGCTCTATGACCAGCTCGGCCCCAACTGGCAACATGGACAGCAGTTTCAGGGTGAACCGGGTTTCGAAAATGTTCACTTCACCTTCAATGGCAAAAATTTCGACGGATCCGGTTTTTCTGACTTTTTTGAAACATTGTTCGGTGGGGGAAGCCATTTTGGCGGTTTTGGCCAGTCTGGAGGACGTGGAAACGCAAACTTTGGGCCTGATCCCTTCAGCGGTTTTGCGCAGCGTCCCAGACGCGGCAGTGATGTGGAAGCGGAGTTGTCCCTCAGCCTGGAAGATGTGCAGCGTGGTGGCCGCCGGCCGGTGACGCTGCAAACCCCCCAGGGGCCAAAGACTCTGGAGGTAAATGTTCCCTCAGGCATCCGAGATGGCGCCAAGCTGCGGCTGTCCGGCCAAGGCAACAGCTTACCCGGCGGCTCACCCGGAGATCTCTTCCTGCGTGTGCGCTATTTGCCCCACAATATTTTCAAGGTGGATGGCGACGATCTGCTCTGTGATGTCGCCCTTGCACCATGGGAAGCCGTATTGGGTGCCAAGGTGGAGGTACCCACCTTGGAAGGGAAAGTTGAGATGCAGATTCCCGCCGGTTCCAGTTCCGGTCGCAAATTTCGTCTTCGCGGGAAGGGATTGGGAAATGCCGCCAAACGTGGGGACCTACTCGCTCGGGTGATGATACGTGTTCCCACACAGTTGAATGATACCGAAAAGGAGCTCTGGAACAAGCTGGCCGAGATATCCTCTTTCAAGGCCAGAAACTGATCCTGTTCCCGGAGGATGACAATGAGCATTATGCAAAAAATACCGTCACTTCCCGTGCCCAGCACGGTCATGGTGCGCGAGGAATTCATTCGGGCCACTGGCATTGCGCCGGATCATCTGGAAGAACTTTTGGGTCTTGGTTGGCTGGAAGCAAGTGCTGACGGCTCCAGACAGCGTCTTTTCCGTGATACGGACATTTATCGCGTACGCAAGCTTGAGCGTATTTGCTGTGATTTTGATCTTCCCGTGCTGGGTGGCACCATAATTGTGGATCTTCTCGAACGCATTGACACGCTGGAACGGCTGGTACAACGTCTCCGCCGTTTTGAAGAAGACTGACCCAACTGAAAAACGTCCAGCCGGAAAAGGATGAAAGCGCATCACGACGCACGCATGCTCACATAGATTTTCTGTAGTTCACCCCCGACCTGGGGTTGTAGAGGAGGCAGACCACCATGGATATCAACAAATTTACCGACAAGGCCAAGGAGGCCGTAGGCGAGGCGCAAAGCATCGCTGCGGGCATGGGCCATCAGGAGACAGACGCTGAACACTTGGCACTGGCGCTCGTGCGCCAAGAAAAGGGTATCGTTCCACGAATTCTTGAACAGATGGGTGTTCAGGTCAAAGCCTTTTCCGTAGCCGTTGAAGGCGCCTTGCGTAAACGTCCCTCTGTATCCGGCGCCGGACTGGATCCCACAAAGATCGTGATAACGCAGCGTCTGGCCACCGTGCTGGGAGAAGCACAAAACGAAGCCAAACGCATGAAGGACGAATATGTCAGTGTTGACCATATCTTTGCGGCCCTGACAGATGTGGAGCCATCGTCACCGCTCGGGTCAGTGCTTAAAGAATACAATGTCACTCGAGCACGTTTTACTCAGACAATGGAGGCTCTCCGAGGCGGGGCGCGGGTAACCAGCCCTAATCCAGAAGACACTTTTGAGGCTCTTTCCAAATACGCCCGTGACCTTGTGGAAGCCGCACGACATGGCAAAATGGATCCAGTTATCGGCCGTGACGCCGAGATTCGTCGCGTCATACGCATTCTTTCACGCCGAACAAAAAACAACCCGGTTCTCATCGGTGAGGCGGGCGTGGGGAAAACGGCCATAGTGGAAGGTCTTGCCTTTCGTATCGTCAAAGGAGACGTCCCCGAAGGCCTCAAGGGGCACAAACTCTTTGCCCTGGACATGGGAGCCCTCATTGCGGGTGCCAAATACCGCGGCGAGTTTGAAGAAAGACTCAAGGCCGTTCTTAATGAGGTGGAAAAAAGCGAAGGACAAATCATTCTCTTTATTGATGAACTGCACACCATTGTCGGCGCCGGAAAAACCGAAGGTGCCATGGATGCGGGCAATTTGCTCAAACCCATGCTGGCTCGGGGGGAACTGCACTGCATCGGTGCCACCACAGTGGACGAATACCGCAAGTATATCGAAAAAGATCCGGCCCTTGAACGACGTTTTCAGCCCGTCATGGTGGAAGAACCCACGGTTGAGGACGCCATTTCCATCCTTCGCGGTCTGAAAGAACGTTTTGAGGTGCATCACGGCGTACGCATCAGCGATTCAGCCATTGTCAACGCCGTTATGCTTTCCCACCGCTATATTACCGATCGGCAGTTGCCTGACAAGGCCATCGACCTTATCGACGAAGCAGCGGCACTTATCCGTACGGAGATTGATTCTCTCCCGGCAGAATTGGACGAAGTTAACCGCAAGGTCATGCAGCTTGAAATCGAACGCGAAGCCCTTCGCCGAGAAACGGACGAAGCTTCAGCTGAACGTCTGCAGAAACTGGAAAACGAACTGGCTGGACTGCGTGAACAACAGGCAAGCATGCACGCCCAATGGGAAAATGAAAAAAATTCCATTGACAACGTACGCGCCATCAAACAGGAAATTGAAAAGGTCAAGTTGGCCATCGAGCAGGCCGAACGCGCCTACGATCTGAACAGGGCCGCCGAACTTAAATATTCCACCCTGCTCAATCTGCAAAAAAAATTGGCAGCGACTTCCGGCTCTTCAGATGGCCCCCGGTTGCTCAAACAGGAAGTACGTCCCGATGACGTGGCCGACATCGTAGCCAAATGGACAGGCATTCCCGTGACACGTCTCATGGAATCGGAACGCGAAAAACTGCTCAGACTGCCCGACGAACTGCACAGACGCGTCGTAGGTCAAGATGAGGCCGTGCAGGCTGTGGCCGATGCCGTGCTGCGGGCGCGTGCAGGGCTTTCAGATCCGGCAAGACCTACTGGATCCTTTATTTTTCTCGGCCCCACCGGCGTTGGCAAAACCGAGCTTTCAAAGGCTTTGGCCCAGGCCCTGTTTGACACCGAAGACAACATGGTGCGTCTGGATATGAGCGAATACATGGAAAAGCACTCCGTCTCTCGACTGATCGGCGCCCCTCCAGGATATGTGGGGTATGACGAGGGGGGGCAGCTTACCGAAGCCGTACGGCGCAAGCCTTATGCGGTCATTTTGTTCGACGAGATAGAAAAGGCTCATCCGGACGTATTCAACACTCTGCTGCAGCTGCTGGATGACGGTCGTCTTACAGACAGCCAGGGCCGGACGGTTGATTTCAGAAACTGCATCGTCATCATGACTTCCAACATTGGGTCCGTTCACCTGCTGGATGGCATAAGTGCTGACGGTACCATGCAGGATGGCGCGCGAGAAAAGGTTATCCACGATTTGCGGACGCACTTCAGACCAGAGTTTCTCAATCGTGTGGACGAAACCGTCCTCTTTCTTCCGCTCAGACGTGACCAAATCGTCCGTATTGTGGATTTACAGACAGAACGCTTGTGCGCCCGTCTGACCGAGCGCAAGATCAAGTTGCAGCTTTCTGAAGCGGCTCGAGAATTCATTGCCAAGGCAGGCTACGATCCGGTGTACGGCGCACGTCCGCTCAAACGCTATGTGCAGCAGGCCGTGGAAACTCCCTTGGCTCGTGAAATAGTGTCAGGCAAGATTCATGATGGACAAACCGTCACTGTGGAGGTCAAGGGAGAATCCCTTAGCTTCAACGTTGCATAAAGCTCGGCAAAACGGCAATGGGGGTCGGTCTCATTCTCCGACCCCATTGCTTTTTCCTGCCACATTCAGGCAAAAACCTATTGCTATGCCTCGCTTTGAGAATTTTGCCCCAGCAGTGCCCGTGCGTAATCACCGCCGTCGAACGGACGCAGGTCTTCCATTTTTTCTCCCAGACCCACATAGGTGATTGGCAGATGATACTGCATGGCCACAGCTATGGCCACACCGCCCTTAGCCGTCCCGTCGAGCTTGGTAAGAATGAGTTCGTCTACACCCGCCGCCTCCTTGAAAAGCCTGGTCTGAGATAAAGCATTCTGTCCTGTGGTGGCATCTATGACCAAAACGCTACGATGAGGCGCTCCTTCATGTTTCTTTCCCAGAACATGGCGAATCTTTGACAGCTCTTCCATCAGATTGACCTTGGTTTGCAAACGGCCAGCCGTGTCCACATAAAGGACGTCAACCCGTTCTCTGACAGCTCGATCCATGGCTTCATAGGCTACGGAAGCCGGATCGGAACCCGCAGCCCTGGCGTGGAACAACGCTCCAGCCCGTTCGGCCCAAACCTGCAACTGCTCAATGGCAGCCGCCCGAAAGGTATCCGCCGCAGCTATCATGACCTTCTTGCCCTGCATGCGATCCCGGTGCGCCAACTTGGCTATGGTTGTCGTCTTGCCCACCCCGTTGACACCAATCATGAGGATTACTTCCGGCGGATTCACGGCCACGATATGGCGAGGCACACGAAAAATCTCCTCCACTTCGTCCATGAGCAGCTTGCGCACTCCGACGGTCTCCGTCACTTTTTCTTTACGTGCGCGTTCCTTGAGGCGCTCCACCAGTTCCAAGGCAGCTTCATAGCCCAGATCGGCCATGATAAACAGCTCTTCCATTTCTTCCCAAAAGGCGTCATCCAACTCGCCATGCCCGGCAAAAAGCGCCTCCAAGCCTCGAGTGAACTGTTCCCGTGTTCGGCTGAGCCCATTGGAGATCTTGACAAACAGGCGACTTCGCTCATCCTCCTCATCTTCCAGATCCAGTGCCAAAGCCAGACGGTATTGCAATTCAGAACGGAATTCCTCCACCTGACGATATTCCATGCGTTCCAGCCAATCACGGAACTCGTCCACAAAAGCTTGTGCCTCGTCTTGCGGCGCGTCCAGTGAACGCAGCAAGAGCAGCAAACGTCGCCAAAGCAGTTCGCCGGCTTCCTCCACATCTTCCAAGATCACAGCCAGCCAGGCTGACAGACGCGGCTCCGCCTCACGCAGACGCAATGTCAGGTCGGCATCAGAGTCGTCTTTTGCATCGGTGGGCTGGGCAGCAGGCAAAGGCGTTGCTGCAGCTGATGTTGAAAGATCGGGCACAGATGCTTGAATGCTCGTGCGGGAATCCGTTTCAAGGGTTACGTCAGATGGCTGTTCAGATGGAGCACTTGGCCTTTCAGAAGGAATTTCTTTCCCCGTTTCTTTCGACGGCTCTCCACCACCAAACATTTTCTTGATAGCACTGAAAAAACCCATAACCCCTCCGGCCAATCTCTAGCTGGACGTCGCCGCTTTGCAAGATGGCCTCAAGGCATTGAGGGCTTCCTGCAATGTTACCGTACATTCCTCGACAGCCCGTGCCACATTTGTACATTCTGGATCGTTCAAGGCTGCCTGCATGGCATGAGCAGCGGCTGAAAGGCGCTCCGCCCCCACGCTTGGGGCCGCCCGTTCCAAAATATAGCCAAGACGGCACAAATTTGTCGCATCGTCTGTCTCATACAAACGTGCCAGCAATATGGGCGCATGTGCAAACGTTTGGGCAAATAAGCCAGCCGTTATGCCCCATGCTTCAGGGCGCCGCAACAGAAAAGACCTACCCAGATCGGCACTGATCACAGCTCCTGCCGCGAGATCATCACGTAAGGCGGCCGTCTGGTCTGACGGCATTTTAATGGGAGTCATCTCAACCGCCGCAGAGGATAAATCATTTCCAACAGGAACGGCGTCAGGGACATGTTCTTCATTATCTTGCAAACGCTTGAACAAAAATTGCCGACAAAGAGCGATATCCCCCCACACCCACAACAATGCTAAGAGGGCAAGGGTACAGGCTATCGCGCACAGGCTGAAACGCACGACCTCTCGGCGTGCCTTCTGGGCAAGATCCTCATTGGTTAAACGTGGAGAAAGATAAACCTCCACCGAACCGACAGGACGCCCCTCCAACTTCAATGGATTCATCCCCTGGACGCTATTTTCCATAATTTCATCATCCCAGGGAACTGGTTCCCATTGGTAATTGCGCCGCTGCCCTTCCAACAAACCTTTGGCGCCCTGCACCTTGATAGCATAGATGGACTGATCTTCCATGGCAGACATCACAATGGTGCGCGCTGTCAGCTCATCCAGTTCCCACGCAGGAAGTGAAAGCAGACCGGCCAATTGTGCCGCCATGCGTCCGGCCTCGCTGCTCAATCGATTCTCCGCTTCCTCCTTGTCCTCATGCATATCCCAGATACCTAGGAACAGAAAGAGCAGCAGAAAGATCACCCAAGTCAACAGGGCAACCCCGCGACGCAAAGCTGGGGTGGGAAAAGGCGTGGTATTCTGAGCAATATCCGCGTTCATGTTATCCTCATTCGGCCACTGCCGACGCATCATAATCTCATGGAATTTTGAGGAGACCACAGCAGAGACGGTCATCTTAACCGTCATCCGCAATGTCGATTATGTAAAATGTGGGCTCTGGCGCGTCAAGAGCGTGCGGTAAATCTTATCTGAATGTCCAACAGCTACCCATGTTAGGTTCGCCGTCAATATCGAAAAAATCCAGCAACAATAGTGCTCAGATCGCCGTCCCGAACAATTGCAAGACTCACATACCAGGCCAGCGCTCCCGACACAATGGCGCAACCCAAACGCGCCCAAAGGTCATAGGCATCCATGTACTCAAGACATACCTCGGCAGCAAAGCCTGTTGCCATTGCCGAAACAATTTGACGCATGACGTGTGCCAGGCTTGGCAGCCATTGTCTGTCTGTATACCTCACGTCGTGGACTCGGCGAAGAGCTTTGTCAAGGGTCAGCATCAACAGGCAAGTCTGAAGCCACATACCGATATCAACGGCCACGGCCGGAAGCATGACCCCTGTGATACTGAAACAGCCGGACAACAACACGCATCCTGCCACAAATGTGCAGGTCGCCGCAATAGCAGATATGATCGCCGTGCGTGATTCCATATTCAAGGCATTGCATGCCGCCAGCAATGGTCTGTTCAAAGCCAGAGCTGGCAAAGCCGGAAGATACGCCAGCAAAGCCCTTCCCGTTTCCAGCGTGGCACTGCCGTCAAATGAGCCGTGACACAGCAGTCCCTCCACCAGATTCGGCCCCACGGCCCACAGTCCGGTAACGGCTGGCAAAATGAACAGCAATGTCAAACGCAAGGCCGTAGACAGATGCTCTTCAAACAGCCCCATCTCACCCTGAACAACGAAACGGCTCAACTTCGGCAAGCTGGCCATGCCAAGACACACACCTACCAACCCCAATGGCAATTCAAGCAGTCTTTCAGCATAGTACAGAGCGGCCACCTGCCCCTGCTCCATCCCGGAGGCAAGAGCCATGGCCAGCAACATTGCCAGCTGTGGCGCTGCTGTTCCCAAAATGCCAGACGGAAGTCGACGCACGCAAGCCCAAGCATCGCTGGCAAAGTTACCGTCCTTAACGCGATCAGTCACGGGTTTTTCAGGAATTGTGGACAGGAGGCGACGCACAGCCAACCATTGAATCAACCACTGCGCCACACCACCGCATGTCATGCCCGTTGCCAGAGCTACTGCCGGAGGTAGCGATCCCAGGACAGCTACGGCGGCAAATCCCAGCATCACCAGATTGAACAGAACGGGCGAGAAGGCGGGAAGCCAAAACACTCCAAGACTGTGCAAAAATGCCATTCCAAGGGCTGCCATCACGGCACAGGGAATGTAGGGCAGCGAAAGGCACAACAGCTCACTGGTCCTTTCCAATTGCTCACCGCTGAACCCTGGTGCCAGAAATCCTACAAGCCAAGGGGCGGCAAACGTGCCCAGAAGAGCAAGGCTAAAGAAGATAACACCGAGCCTAAGGGACAGAGCCTTGGCAAGACTACGCATGTAGCCGGCGGCATCCCTACCCCTTTCACACTCAAGATGAACAAGACTGGCAGTAAGGGTCATGGAAAGGGAACCTTCACCCAGAAGACGCCGTACCACATGTGGCAGACGCAGCGCCACCACTAAGGCATCTGCAACCATTCCCCCGCCCAAAAGCCAAGCCATGCACATATCCCTGACAAGTCCAAGAACACGCGAGACCAGCGCCGCCCCACCAAGCAGGGCAGACGTGCGCACAAGGCCCCTTGTTTCATCCCTCCGCTCTCCGCTTTGCCGAACTTTTCCCATAAACACCGTCACAAGACTTGCCATGCTTATACAAGCTGCAGTGGACGGGCTTCCGCTTTCCATGCGGTCACGGCTTCCCTCACCAGACTACCATACTCCTCAGGCATAGGTTTGAACGTTTCGGCAAATACGTGAATGCGTGTACCGCCACGAGGTGCGAACAGGCCCTTGACACGACACCAGCAGGGTTCAAGCAAAGAGCAGAGGTCCTCCAGCACGGTATTGGTAGTCGTTTCCATAAAAGCTTGATGGTTGCGGTAGGCAAACATATACAGCTTGAAGCTCTTCGATTCCACACACAACTGATCAGGGATATAATCCACGCCGATCACGCCGAAATCCGGCTGACCGGTAACAGGACACAGAGAGGTAAATTCGGGAAAGCCGATGCTGATAATGTAGGGTCTCTGAGGAAAGCGGTTGGGGAAGGCCTCCAGCAGAGACACGTCTGGACCATTCTGGGGAGTGGGAAGGTGTCCTCCACCGAGAATTTTCAAACTATCCGTAGAGTCCTGACTACGTGTATTCATGGGAGCTCCTTGTAGCTTTGCAACGTGACTCCATTCTGATATGCCCCCGAGGGACAAATGGGCTTGTAACCCATTGAGCTTGCCGCTACAATACGTCTTCACGATCAAGGATGAGCAAAGTGATGCTCAGTCTCCCCCATCTTTCAACAGATGGAGACCTTCATTAGTGTGAATGTTGAAAGCCTTGACCTCAAAAAAACTAGTCAACATCTCCGCCCAGGTCGCTTTTTGCTTCCTGCCCACAAAAGGAATTACCATGGCTCGTCTATCATTTCTCCAACTTCATCTGGCCAAAAATGTGCCGCATTTTTTTTCCGATTTTCTTTCCGACTTTTTTTCCGGTATGTCCACACCTTTCGGTCAGTTTTCAGACATATGCCGCATGATCAAAATCGAACACTCCATTTTTGCTCTTCCTTACGCGTGGGCTGGCGCTTTTTTGGCTGCAAGACAAATTCCACCAGCCCGCAGTCTTATTTTCCTGACCATAGCCATGATCGCGATTCGCTCTTTTGCCATGGCTTTCAACCGACTCGTAGATTTACCATTTGACCGCGACAATCCACGCACAAAAAACCGCCCACTGGTGACTGGATCTATCAGTATCTCTCAAACCAAGGCTTTTTGTTGGGTCATGGCGATCATATTTATTTTGGCCTGCGCCATGCTAAATACCATATGCTTGTTTCTTTCTATTCCCGCCTTACTCTTTGCCGCATCGTATAGTCTACTCAAACGCTGGACAATGATGTGCCATTTCTGGTTGGGAGCGACTCTGGGGCTCGCACCGCTGGCGGGCTGGCTGTCTGTCAACCCCTCTGTTCCAGAGATGGCCGTGGTACTATTGTTCTTCGCCGTCACTTTCTGGGTAGCAGCCTTTGACATCTATTACTCATTCCAAGACATGGATTTCGACAGGGCCTTCGGTCTTCACTCGGTGCCCGTTTGCTATGGATGTGAAAGCGCTCTGCTTATTGCCGGTTTTTCACACATCATGACATCACTCTTTCTGCTGCTGACAGGATTTGCCGCCGGTCTGTCCTGGCCGTGGTATGCGCTCTGGCTTGCTATCAGCCTCCTTCTTTTCATGGAACACAGGCTCATGCGTCCCCAAGATCTGCGTCATGTGAACACGGCCTTCTTCACTCTGAACGGCATTATTTCTCCCGTAGTCTTGTGCGGCGTTTTACTGGGTATTTACGTGTAGAGACACGACATTTTTCGTCCTTTAGGGGAAATACCCAACCTTTTGAATAAGATACGCTAAATAGATGCCGGGAAATCTACGTCTCCACGGATAATGCTCATCCAGAAGCACGATCTTTCAGGAGCAGCCATGCCGCGCAAAAAACAGTACCAATGGCAGAATGGAGAATGCCATCAGGGAAAAACTGGACCCAGCCGTTCTGAAAAAAAACGTGAAAGCCTTGCCTTGCAAAAAATGGGGGAAACCCTTACGCGACTCCCGCAGAAAGAACTACAAGATTTGCACTTGCCTTGTGATCTTGAGGAAGCTCTGACCCTTTACGCCCGCATTAATGACCGTGAAGGCCGCCGCAGGCAACTACAGTTCATTGGACGCCTCATGCGTGAGATCGACTCTACCCCCATCCGTACAGCCCTAGACGAGCGTGCGGCCCAAGCAAGTGCGGCTAGCAGCGTCCTGCACATGACGGAACTGTGGCGTGATCGATTGCTTGAGGCTACTGACGACCAATTGTCCGCCATTTTAAAGCAACTATTATCCATTGCTTCCGTTTCCTCAACAGACGACTCGCCTCTCACCAACCCTTCCGCAGTCCAAAATGTATCCTTGATGGAACTCGCCCTAGCTGCACGTAAGGCAACACCGAAGAAACCACACGCTCGTCGCCTGCTGTTTCGGGCCTTGCATCGCCTGTTGTCACGATGATACAGGGTACTATTTTGACCAATGAAGTTACTGCCCCTTGAGCACAGGGCGCAGCAATAGAGACCGGTAAGTCGTTGAGACGCCTGTCTTGAAGAAGGACGACAAGGAAGGAAGCCCCGGAGGATTGAGGAATCGTGGCATGATCAGCCACAGGTAGGTAAGTAGATGCTCAGATTGTTGACTAAGGACTAGATGATTATCCGTCAGCGGATATTGAGCATCTGGCCGACGCCAACTCGACTGTAAATAGTACCATAAAAAAAGCTCACAATCCTAATGATATTAATTGATTATGAGCCAAAAATCAGGTACCACCGCCAGAGGCGGTGGTATGGTATCGCCCCCTTGAAGGGGGCACCCACCGAGGCCGTTATGATTACTTCAGCAACGAGTATTGCTCCATTGCCTTATCCTCTGCCTCCTGATTGCGGATATATTCACGTACAAGGGCTTCATCAAGCCCTACCGTACTAACACAATATCCACGTGCCCAAAAATGATAACCAGACAGATTCTTTCCTCTGCCAAGGTAACGCTTATGGATCAATATCGCCGACTTCCCTTTGAGCCTCCCTATGGCTTCGGCAACTGCATATTTGGGAGGTATGCCAAGACACATATG
>JAGAEE010000125.1 GCA_017613295.1 Desulfovibrio sp.
ATACAATACTTTTATCATTTTCCTATTTTTTGAACAGAATACATATAGGCTTCCATCTAATGGATTAATGTTGTGTGAGCTGACAATCAAAGACAAGGAATCAATACCCTTCCGCATGTCAGTCGATCCAAGGACGAAGAAGACTTTCGTGTTTGAATCGACAAACATCACGCGTGCAGGAATTTGATAATCTTTTCCACCTCGTCTGAGGGGAAACCTGGAGGTATTTCCAAAAGAGAGTCTTTCAGATGAATGATGAGGCGGGATGCTGGTTCAGGCTCTGCAGATCCTTCAGTAAGAGAAACGGGAACGATCTGCTGTGACGCGGTGTCCTCATGTTGATCCACGGAGATGTGGTTGACATTGTGCGTGTTTTTGTAGCACCAATTCATGAAATTTGAATATGCGATGCCTATTCGACGACAGAATTCAGCTTTGCTTAGACCGCTCTGTTCCCAGAGCTGGATGTATTGAAGCTGTTCGTCCCTTTCAATGATGGGCATAAAAACCTCCGATACGGCATGATCAGAGGTTACTTTATCATAGAGCTTGCTCCGTGCAAGATGCACTCGTTGGGACGGTTACGAATCGCCGGGTACGGAACCGTACGTCCGGTGGTGTGGGAGGACGGCGAGGGTGAGCCCGCCTCCTACCCGATTGGTGCGCCCGGCAGGGCGTTTGAACTTGGAGGCCCTGCGTGTGCTGGGGCCGCGAAAAACGAAGAAGAGTGTCAGTCCCATGGTCCATCGTTCGCAGGCCATGTCAAACGCACACTTCAATGTCATTTCCCCCATCGGTGAAGGCCGAGACGGCGCTTTCATAATCCCATGAACGTACAAAAATGTAGTCGGTGTTGAAAGTGGAGACGGCAAAGAGCGAAATGTCCCGCGCAGACAGCAGTCCGGAAAGGTGCGCCATGATCCCGGTCAGGGAAAATTCGAGAACGCCAGCCACGCGAAACATGCGCCAGCCGTCTTCGCGTACGGCGGCGTCATTCGGGGCGCCTGTCGTTTCACACACGAGAGAGAGTTCCTCATCCGTCTTCGCCACAAAACAAAATTCGGCCTCCAGCCATTCCGGCCGCCAGGCCAGTGGTTTGCAGACCGTGAACTCCCGGTTGGGAAAAGCCTGGATGCGCACGAATCCCTCCTTGATTGCCACAATGCCTTTCATAAACAGGCATGCCGTAGGTTGAGCTGGTCCAGTTCGATCTGGCGCAGCCACTTTATAACGGGATGTCGCTGACCGGTGAAAAAAAGCTCACAGTGGATTCAGCAGCTCGCTGTGAAAGAAAGTTGAATGTGCGTGTAGATCGTCCTTCACAACTGCGGTATGGGAATGAAGCATCCACGCACCCGCTTGCCGCATGTGCGCGACAGGATGGAAGAGGTCTCGTCCTTCGGGCCATATAGATAATAGGTGTGGTAGGTGACCTTTTTTTTGCTTTTGGACGCAAAAACTTTCGCAATGAAAAGGGAGCCTGTGAGGTTGATTTGCAAATATTCCTCTTCACGTTTAACAATTTGCAAGAGCTCATCCAATTTATTGAATTCCCTTGCAAGTAATTCTGCATCTTTTCTGAAAATTCGCACTACGCACTTTGTTCCCATTGGTATTCCCTATAAATGACAATAATTTCTTATTATAGGCAAATGCCATTGATGTCAACGTTGTTCAGATGGGCGTTTAATTTTCCAGTCGCCCTTTGTCGTTGAACTGAAAGACCGCCGCTATCCTACCTGTTAGCGCAATCAAGGAAATCATGGGCAACAGATTGCCAACCGTCGGGTGTGCCATGTCGAGAGAATGAATATCGTGCTGTTTTGAGGGGAAAAATACTATTATTGGTTATCCATGTCGATTTAAATTCGTCTGATATAATCAGAGATATGCTCAAATAAAATTGTGGGGAATATCTTACTGAAGCAATATGGCTGTGAGGTGCAGAGGTAGGGACAGGGTAGTGACGCGTCCGTAGTCAAACTAGGGAGCAGTGGTACACTTTCTATGTTCCGGCAAGTACAGCCACGGCAGGGCAACGTACGCGGAGCTAAAGACGGCTCTTGAACACTACGCTCGGGGCAGGATACCCAGTCCCTGCCGTATACGGAATGCCGGAGCCAAGCCGCCGAGGATTTGCCTTACAGTTTCCAGCGTCAACGTTTACCCCCTAAGCCTATGCTATGGCACAAGTATTGTGCGTGGCTGAAGGAGGAGAAGCGATAACGTCAGCGTTTCCGAATGCGGGGATGTCGATACAGCACTCGGCGCCCCGTTGCGGCTTTCGTCTGTTGCTGTTCGTCTACCACAAGCGTTGCCGAACCATAGGCCTTCAGGGGATGGCCGTTCTCGTCAAATTCCGTGGTGTAGCGGACATGGAAGGGTATGCGGCCGACCGTCAGCGGAATAATGGCTTCAATATGCGGTACGCCCGCGTCAATTTTACGCATCATCTCCCTGTACATATCTGCGTAATCCGGGGGAAAGACGCCGTTTTCTATGAGAGGTTCCGGATAATTATAGATCAGCGGAGGTAAATTCAGATCTCGCATGCAACGGAAACACGGCCGCATCTGTTTTGTCGATATGGTGTATTCCCAGGCATAGATTTTGGCCTGCTCGCTGGCATAACGGAAACGGCGGTCGCTGTTGAATACTTCGTTGTAGAGTTCCTTTTCCTTGGTGATATTGTGCACCATGGCATAGATGAGGTGCTGGTTTCCGGCAGTGCCGATAACCCGCAACTCTGTCAAAAGGCAAATTTGGGCGTCTCCGCAGGACTTCGAGCAGATATCCCTCCATGTTTCACAGGATTCCTCTTCGCCGGAGGCAATGGCCCTGCGGATGGTGTTTGTGAAAATTTTCAGGCCATCGTCGCGGAAATGGTCCCACGGTTTGATGGCGATGGTCTCCTGCTCGGTCATGTTCATGCCGATTTCGCGCAGGTATTTCTTGTTGACTCGCACAACTTCCATTTCACCGGAGTCTTTGTAGGTAAAGATGGCGGCGGCGCCCACAAGGTTGCTGAAGATGAGCGTCTCCATGGACGCAGGATCCCAGAATTTGCCCGCATCCACAGTATTGATGAATTCCATGGCCGGCGTCATGGCCTCGTGTTCTATTTGCCCGATTTTTTCAATGAACGCAGGCTCCTCCAGCGGTTTTGAGTACAGATAGCCCTGGATGTAATTACACCCGAGGCTTTTCATGAAGTCGGCCTGTTCCATGGTCTCCACGCCTTCGGTGATGACGGGCGTGCCCAGCCATCGCGCCATCTGCACGACGGAATTCAGGATGATGCCGCCACGGTCACCGACTTCGCCACAGAGGAACTTCATGTCGAGCTTGATAATATCGACGTTGAGGTCTTTCAGGATGTTCAGGGATGAATACCCGCTGCCGAAGTCGTCCATCTCTACGAGGTAGCCGTGCTTATGGAGCCGTGAGATAACGTCCTTCATGAGTTCCATGCCGCCGATAGCGGAGGACTCCGTGACCTCAATGCGCAGATATTTCACAGGAATATCGTATTTTATGCGCAGTGCTTCGATTTCGTCGACATATTCATGTTTGTAGATGTCATATCGTGACATGTTTACCGAAATGGGCATGAGAGGCAGGCCTTGGTCAAGGCATTTGCGCAGGAACACGCAGACCATCTTAAAAATATGGACGTCCGCCAAGTACAATAGATCATTTCGTTCCAGCAGAGGAATGAAATCCGACGGATATTGCATCCCGTTTTCAGGATCTTTCCAGCGCATGAGCGCTTCCGCGCCAACCATACGGCCTGTGCTGTGGTTGAATTGCGGCTGGAAGCAGGGATAAATGTGGCTGTCCTGGAGAGCTATCTCCAACGAATCAAGAAGCTCGCGTTCAGACATTCTTCTTGTTTGCATGGCAATTACCTGCGGAAACAAAGCTGAAGTTGAAACACTCCGAGGAACGGTTTTTTCTTGATGAGAATCGTATAGGGAAAGTCTATAATTAAAATTAATTTGTACTAGTTTCAGATTATGACAAAGGCAAAAATGTCGTGAACTTCAAGCTACTCGTAAGAGCAACTACTGACAGAAGATACGCAACGAATGCATTGCGTCGGTCAGCATTTCACTTAACAATCTCGAGTGCGCGAAGCTCCTACTTTGCCTGTAATTCCTTGTAATTTCTGGTGCGTCCGGAGGGATTCGAACCCCCGACACATGGCTTCGAAGGCCAATGCTCTATCCAGCTGAGCTACGGACGCATTATTTTTTTATTAGATGTGTTGAGCCTGCTTGTCAAGCAGGCGTTGTGGGGCTTTATAAGTTAGTGAGCATGGGGGGCGTTACCCAATGGGTGTGCGTGGATGTGCGTATGGGGAAAAGAAGGGGCTTTGTCGGTAAGTTGTCCTTGGTTGATGGTAAGGTATGTTGTTGAGATTCGCGTCAGGAAATCCCAATCATGGGAAATGGTGATCCGCGCTATATCCTGAGATTCAAGGATGTCAATGAAGCGTTGCCGTGCGTCTTTATCCAGGTCATTGGTGGGCTCGTCAAGGAGCAGGGCTTCAGGTCGCATGGCGAGAACGGCGGCCAGGGATACCAGTTTTTTTTCTCCACCGGAAAGACGATGGATATAGCGATTTTCAAAGCCGGAAAGCCCAAGATCGAGGAGAGTTTCCATAGCGCGTTCACGTGCAGCCTTTTCCTTTAACCCCAGATTTAACGGGCCAAAGGCAACATCCTCAAGGACAGTAGGGAAAAAGAGCTGGTCCTCAGCATTTTGGAGCAGGAAACCTATTTGGCAACGCAGTTTGTGGAAATCCTGGTCTTTTTCCAGCAAAGTGCCATGAAAAATAATGCGTCCCTTTTGAGGGCGCAAAAGGCCGGTGATACAGCGAAAGAGTGTGGTTTTGCCGCTTCCATTGGGGCCGTATAGACCGACATGTTGTCCAGGAAGCAGGGAGAAGCTGACATTGCGAAGCACTTGACGCACGTCATCCTCTTCCTGTTCATAGGCAAAGCAAACGTTATCAAGCGTAACTATGGCAGAATTTTGTCTGGTGGCACTGGTGTCAGGCATGTTCGACTCCAAAAAATTCGACTGCCAGTATCCCGGCAGCGAACAGTATCATGACCAGGGCAAAACAGATATCACTCGGGCGGGTATGAAAGGCATTGATGGATCGGAAATGGCCAGAGAAGCCTCGAAGGAGTATGTTTTTATAGACATGTTTGGCTCGGGCATGACTGCGAACCAGCAGCAATCCCAGCAAAGAAGCCAAAGTGCCATAGGAATGTCTGTTTGTACGAGGGCTGAATCCACGCAGTTTTGCCGCAGCAAACAAGATTCGCCATTCCTGTGCGATGACATAAACAAATCTTGCCATGAAGAGGAAGAGAAATACCAGTTTCTGCGGACAGCGAAGACGTCCCAGAGCGTGGCCGGCGTCGGACGTGCTCATTGAACAGACAAGGGCCAGAAAAATGGCGGCAATGGCATTGACTTTGATACTAACCAACAGGGCAAGGCGCACACCCTCAGCACTGATACTGAACATGCCGAGACGCGCAAGTTCTGTGCCTGGCATGGTGATGGGCGTAACACACCATAAGAACAAAACGAAAGTGTTGATTGTGGCTATGCGGTGCAGAATTCGACGCCATCGTGGGCGCGCCAGAACAAGTAACAGCGCTCCCAATGTCAAAGCAGAGCAGCAGGCATATAGATCGTGAAGTGGTGAGAGACAAAGAGTCAGTAAAATAGCGCAGGCCATGCGCACGCGTGTGTCCACCTGCTGCAGGAAGGAGGAATGGAAGAGGATTTCGTCGAACATGCCGTGTGCTTATCTCCGTCGCCCCCTGAAGTAAAGGAATATGCCCGCCAGTCCCAACAGCCAGCCGATGCCGCCGACAATTTCCGTCATACCGGGACGGTGCATACGCATTTCAGCCAATTCTCGACGGATGGGACCGAGCCTGATTTCCAGAATTTCTTCCATAATGGCACGCAGTTCCAGTGCCGTTGGGCCTGTCGTGAGGGGATTGGAGGAAGAGGCAGAAGACCTGTCAGAGTCCTTCCCCGTGTTTGCCGGGACGCTGACGGATTCTGTTTTGGACGTTTTTGCTGGTAGTGACTGGGAAGGAGCTTCGGTTGGCATATCCTCAGGTTCCATATCCCATGAGTTGCTATGGCCCTCGCCAGCGTCAATACGGATACGCAGGCCATGTTCCCTGCCGGCTGCTGGTGCTGGAAAGCGAAGAATTCCTTGTTCGTTCGTCTTATCCTCCAGCAGTTTCTCTCCCGTTACAGCATCGTATACGGTCACCCGTCCGTGCCGAACCTTGCTGCCGTTGCTGAAGCTAGATTCTGTCACAATGTCTGAGGCTTCCGACCAGGCAAAAATGTTGACCCTGTGAGCCCAGGCGAGGTCTGACAGGCACAGCACAATAATGGTGCAAACAAAAGCCCCTAATACGTGTATTTTGCTAGGCATGGCCGATTCTTTCGTGATTTTGTTGCTGAGTTGTCAGCATTTCAGGGCATACTCGGAGGATGAAATCAACCGTAAACATGGTGATACATCCTTCGGCCAGCATAACAGGCACATGTGCAAGAAAAAGCAAACTCGCAGCCGCCGTGAAACCTTCTTCACTAAAGATCAGAGCAATGGACGTGAGAAAGGCCGCTCCAGCCACGCCTACAGCTCCGCTCAGAAAGGCGGCGATACGACGTCCGCCTGGCGTTGGCCATCTATGATGCAGAAAGCGGAATAGACAGCCGGCGCCCACAGCGGAAAGTCCCATAGTGAAAGTATTGACCCCCAGCACCACCAGACCACCGTATTGAAACAGCAGGGCCTGGAGCGCCAGGGCTGACAGTATGGCTGGAAAGGCTGCCCAGCCCAGCAGAACGCCCAGTAATCCGTTGAGTATGAGATGTGCGTTGCTGACGCCAATGGGCACATGAATGAGAGAACCAACAAAAAAAACCGCAGCCAGAATGCCCGCCGTCATCAGGCGGTCATAGTCCAACCGGCGCAGACCGATGGCCGTCCCTGCGGCAGTGAGTGCGTATCCCGCCGCTAGAACAGGGGGAGAAAGAACACCTTCAGCAATATGCATGAGCGTGTCTCCTTGGGGAAGCACCGTATGTCATGCTTCCCCAAGTGTCGATGGGCACGAGCAAGGGGGGCCGCCGTGCCATGATTATTTGATTTTGGGAGTGGCGAAGTACGTCCAGAGCACGGCACCGAGTTCCACGGGCTTGGCTTCGCCCTTGTAGTCCATAGTCTCGGCTGACGTGGTCAGGGCCGCAAATCCCCACCAGCCGGCCCACGGGGTCGCAAAGGTGAAGACGCCGTTTTCGTCAGTCTTTATGACTTGGGTAACATAGTACTCGTTGGGGGCAACGTGTTTCTTGTCTTTGTTGTAGCATTCCACTTCCACAACTGTGTCCTTCGCGGGCTTGCCGTCAAAAAGAACGCGTCCTTGAAAGACATTGCCCGCATACATGCCAAAAGGTCGGGTGAGCGGAACGATTTCGGTTTTTATGCCGAGGGGCTTATCCCAGCCTTCCTCTTCGCCGAAAGCCGCCACTACGGTCTTGGTGTAGTGCACAATGTATGTGTCTTCCGCCGGTTCAAAGTACGGCTCCGGAACAACGGCAAACTGGTAGACACCGGGCTTCTTCACGGTGTAGGCAAGCTGCCACGCCTTGTGCCCCAATATTTTCCCGGAGGTCAGCGCTGACTTGAGATCTTCGGATGTCCCGTCGCGAGACACGGTGACCGACTGCGGAGTTGCCATGTCCATCCCCTCCAGTTCCATGGGATGTGCGAAGGCAATGTCAAGGCGCAAGCTGGCGTCCTTTTTGTCGGTTACTGTGGGAGTCGAAGGAATGACCATACCGAAATGCGCCTGCGTCTGCCCTGCCCAACAGAAAAACACGGCGAGGCAAAGGCATAGGCATAAAATTTTTTTCATGTGAAACTCCTTGTGGTTACTAGGGCGTGCAATAGAGCGTATTGCGTTTCCGAAGGGGGTTAGTAGCACAATATTTGCGAAAGTAGCAAGTGTTGTAATGCGAATTCTGCGTCCAGGAAGGTTGTTTTGCGTGTGCCGTGCATCAAAAAGGAATGAACGAAGAAAGTCCTTTCATTACGTCAAAAAACCTTATACCCTGAATGTGGTTTGGGTCATTTTTGTTTGTGGAGTTATTGCAGGCGAGTGATATAACCTCAGATCGTGAGGAGAACATGAACAAATTTTTTACCGTTTTGACCTTGATGGGAATCTTGCTATTGCCCTATTCGGTGTCTGCTGCCACACCACAGGCTGGCAAACCTGTTCAGGACAAGCCAGAAAAGGCTGTCGACCGCGTGACCGTGGTGAGTGTGGGTCTGGAAGGTTCGGACAGTATCGGTGCCCGCCTCGGCACCAGGTTGAAGGAACGCTTCAATCAGAGCAGCCTGTTCCAGCTCAATGATGATGAGGAAAAGGACGTCCCCAAGCTTTACCTTTTGCTTGAGACGAAGCCGGAATTTGCCAGTCGTCCCGCCGTGGGGTCAGTGTACGCCGTATGTTGGGGGTTTAAGCAGGGCAAGGGCTATCTAGGTTACCTTCTTGCCCGGGATCTCGGTACGGTTCAAGCTGAGGATGTGGACAGCCTTGTCGACAGATTTATAGAGCGCACTGATGGCATTGCCGCCAAATACGGAAATTTGTGGAAATAAGTTCTGGCCTCACACGTGTTGTTTCCTGTGTCACGGAAGACCGTGTTTTTGACAAGGAGGGTGCGTTGCATGGATTCCCTGACTTGGGTTGTTCTGGCAAACGCTGTCGTGTGGTTGGGCATTGGAGGGTATGTGGCCTATCTTGCCGCCTGTCAGCGCGCGTTGGCATCCCGTATCAGACATATGGAGATGCTCAACAATGACTGACGTGCAAAGGCCGGTAGCTGCCGCGCGCGCTCTTATCATTCTGCTGGCTCTGTCTTTTCTCACCATGCTGTGCCTGGCATTAAAAGAGCGGCTGTGGCATCCTCATTTGACCGTACACGTCTCGCAAAGTGCTGTCAAAACCCCGATGGACGATGCTGACGCGTCTAGTGAGATAGGATCTCTCATGAGGCAGGCAGCTGAGGATCCGAAAAATATTGACGTGTTGCTTCAGCTCGTTGAACACCTTGTGTCTGTTCAGAGTTGGGAAGCGGCGGAGACCTTTGCCCAGAGGGCCGTGGTTATGGATACGGCTAATCCCAAGCCGCTGTATCTTCTCGGCATTATTCTTCACAATACCGGGCGACATAAGGAAGCGGCTGACGTGCTGGAGCGAGTTGTGACTCTCAAGGATGAAGCCTCGGTGCGTTACAGTCTTGGGGTACTTTATCTCTATTTTTTGAACGAGCCGGCACTGGGTGTGAAGCATTTGGAAGCGGGTCTGCAGGATACTGAAGGCGCAAGGGATATAAAGCTGGCAATACGTGCGGAGTTGGACAAGTATGCCGAGAAAGCCTCGGCAGAATTCGGCTCAGAGCCAGAGCCACAGAAGGAAAGGAAAGAGAACCGACAATAGCTTGCTATCAGACAAACAGTCACAAGCAAACGTCCGGCATGGACGATGATTATTCTTGGTCTGTCGGGCATGGCACAATTCTGGCTCCGAAATATTCCATGGCAGCAAAAAAAGGCGGGAGGATCTGTACTTCCCGCCTTCTTTTCATTCGGGGAGCCGGTAGAGGCAGATACTTCTGTCGATCAATGGCCCCAACGCGGTACTGGACGCGAAGGCGGGAAGCAGATATAAAGACGGTTTGTATAGACACCTTTTACCGCGCCAGGCGCGACCGGGCGGACGCCATGAGTACCATTATCCATGATTCGGGGCACAGCCATTCCCTGATTCTTCAGGAACCGGAAAAGCCGCAGCTGTATCGCGAGCTTTTTCCGTATACGAGCATTTGCCGCACTTCCTTTGACGAGGTGCTGCTCGCACCGCGTCCGGCGGAGCAGATGCGCATAACCGACACCCCCTTTCGTGACGGGCAGCAGGCACGTCCACCTTATACGGTCAAGCAGGTAGCCAGAATTTTCGATTTTCTGCATCGGCTTGGGGGCAAAACGGGGTTGATCTCCGCATCGGAATATTTCCTTTATTCGGCCCGTGACCGTAAGTGTATCGACATCTGTCGCGCGCGCGGTTATCGCTTTCCCCGGGTGACCGCCTGGATACGGGCCAACGAGGACGATCTCAAACTGGCCCGCGACATGGAGTTTGACGAGACCGGAATGCTCACCAGCGTGTCGGACTATCATATTTTTCTCAAGCTGGGGAAAACCCGCAGAGAAGCCATGAACATGTATGTAAGTCTGGCCGAGAAGGCATTGGAATGGGGCATCATTCCTCGCTGTCACTTTGAGGATGTTACCCGGGCTGATATCTACGGTTTTTGTTTGCCTTTGGCTCAGAAACTTATGGAACTTTCTCGTCAGAGCGGCATGCCCGTGAAAATTCGCCTATGTGACACCATGGGGTATGGAGTGCCGTATCCCGGCGCAGCCCTGCCACGTTCTGTGCAGCGCATTGTCCGTGCTTTTACCGACGAGGCTGGCGTACCCGGTGCCTGGCTGGAATGGCACGGACACAACGATTTTCACAAGGTGCTGGTCAACGGAGTCACGGCCTGGCTCTACGGTTGTGGTGCCGTCAACGCCACCTTATTCGGTTTTGGCGAGCGCACTGGCAACACTCCGCTGGAAGCCTTGCTTGTGGAATACATATCGCTCACTGGGGATGATGCCGCCGCCGATACGACCATTTTGAGTGAAGTGGCGGAATATTTTGAAAAGGAGCTGCATTACCGCATTCCGTACAACTATCCCTTTGTGGGGCGAGATTTCAATGCCACCAGTGCTGGTGTTCATGCCGATGGACTGGCCAAAAATGAAGAAATTTACAACATTTTCGACACATCTCATTTGCTTGGTCGTCCAGTGCCCATCATCATTACCGATAAAACCGGTCGTGCCGGTGTGGCCTACTGGATCAACGCAAATCTGCATTTGCCAGAAGAGCATCACGTTTCCAAAAAACATCCCGCCGTGGGACAAATTTACGAAGCCATCATGAATGTCTACGAAGAAACGGGCCGTACTACCAGCTTCTCCCACGAAGAGATGGAGGCCCTGGTTCAGCGCTTTATGCCCGAACTCTTCGCATCAGACTACGATCGCATGAAGCAGCTTGCCGGCGAACTCTCGGCCAATATCCTCGTTCGCCTTTCGCGCAATAAGGATCTCCTGGATTTCAGCAAGCAGGCGTGTGCCCGTCTGAACGCCTTCACCCGAGAATATCCTTTTATCCAGTATTGCTATCTGACCGATACCACGGGAAGCCTGCGCTGTTCCACCATTACCGACCCAGCCTACAAGGAAAAATACGAAGCCTTGCCCATCGGCTATGATTTCTCCTCCCGAGAGTGGTTCATCATGCCCATGAAAACGGGTGATCTGCACATCATGGACGTGTACCAGTCGCACTTCACGGGCAAGCTGGTCATTACGGTCTCCTGTGCCGTGACTGACGACAAGGATAATATCGTGGGCGTGCTCGGCGTTGACATCCAGCTGGAGCAGCTGCTCAAGCGCGCCCGCATGCTGCAGCAGGAGGCGGCAACGGACGAGGACGGCGAATAGGCAGAATATAAGACATGCCCTGCTGGCAAGGCCTGATGGCAACTAACACGTCTACCCAAGGAGAGCAGCTTCATGCGCAAAAAAATTTACTGGATTGAGGGCGACGGCATCGGCCCAGAAATCTGGCGGGCCGCCCGTCCCGTTATTGACGCGGCCCTGGCCGCAGATACAGCGGACGTGGCCCTGGACTGGCAAGAACTTCTGGCCGGTGAAAAGGCCGTCAGGGAAACGGGTTCGCCTTTGCCGGAAGACACCCTCAACACCCTGCGCACCGCTGACCTGGCCATGAAGGGACCATTGGGAACTCCAGTGGGCACGGGCATGCGCAGCCTCAACGTCGCCTTGCGTCAGGGGCTTGATTTATATGCCTGCATCCGTCCGGTGCGGCATTTTGAAGGCTTGGAAACGCCGGTAAAGCATCCCGAACGCGTCAATATGGTCATCTTCCGGGAGAATACGGAAGACGTATACGCCGGTGTGGAATTTGCCGCACTGACGCCAGAGGCGCGCAAATTGGCAGCTTTTCTCCGAGAGGAACTGGGCGTGACAAAGGTGGGTGAAGCTGCGGCCATCGGAATCAAACCCATGACAGAAGCCGGTTCCAAACGCCTTGTACGGCGAGCCTTGCGCTTTGCGCTGGAAAACCGGCAGCCAAGCCTTACCCTCGTGCACAAGGGCAATATTATGAAGTTTACCGAAGGGGCCTTCCGTCAATGGGGATACGATGTGGCTGCCCAGGAATTCGGCGATGCCACGTGCACGGAAAAAGAACTCCTCCCCGGACGTCTCGTCATAAAAGACCGTATTGCTGACGCCATGTTCCAGGAAGCACTTCTGCGTCCGGAACAGTATCACGTCCTGGCCACCCCCAACCTCAACGGCGATTACATCTCCGACGCATTGGCCGCTCAGGTGGGTGGCCTGGGATTGGCTCCCGGAGTGAACATGTCCGACACACTGGCTTTTTATGAGGCTACCCACGGCACGGCTCCCACGATTGCCGGGCAGGACAAGGCCAATCCCGGCAGCGTCATCCTCTGCGGGGCTCTCATGCTGGAGCACATCGGTCAGTCCGGGGCCGCAGCCCGCATACGCACGGCCATGTCGAGAGCTATCGCTGGCAAGGCCGTCACGGCCGATCTTGCTCCCAACGTCACCGGATCACGTGTGGTAGGATGCCAGGAATTTGGCGAAATCATCGGCCAGTATCTGTAGGTATCCGTAAAGGAGAAAAGCGTGATCCCTCTGGAATCTCTTCTAGTTTTTGTCCCCATGGCAGCCCTTTTTGTGATGTTGCCGGGTCCGGATTTTGCCCTGATCGCAAAAACTTCTCTGATTGAGGGACGGTCGCACGGGCAGGCGGCGGCCATGGGAGTTGCCCTTGGCATCGGGGTGCACACGACGGCGGCTATGTTGGGCATTTCGGCCATTATTGCCCATTCCGTATTTTTGTTCAGCGTGTTGAAGTACGCCGGTGCGTGTTATCTTGTATGCCTGGGCGTCAGGGCGTTGCGCTACGGGGCAGCCTCAAGCGCGGCTGTAACCAGAACCGTTGGCGGAGATTCTAGATCGCAACCGTCAGTTCCAGAAGCGACAGAGCAAATCTCCATGCGTCAATGGCGAAAGTGCTTCATGCAGGGCTTTTTGACCAATGTCCTGAATCCCAAGGCTGTTATTATTTTTTTGACGATTTTGCCGCAATTCATGGATCCTGCGGTACCGCTTGGCCCGCAATTTCTCACCTTGGGCGGCATCATTTCTGGCCTGTGCCTCCTTTGGTATGTGCCCCTGGCCTACGTGCTGGGACGTGTACGACGCTTGTTTGAGAGTGCCAGGTTTCAGACATGGTTACAACGTTGCACCGGAGCCATCTTCATCGCTTTTGGTTTGAAACTGGCCACGGCGCATGCCCGCTAACCCGCGTCGCTTCGCGACCGCCACAAAGCAAGAGGGAGCTGCCATGATTGAACTGGTAAATAATGCCGTTGTCATCAGCGAGGACATGAGCATCATAACGGCAGAGGAGTCTCACGCCAAAGGAACGGACTTGGAGTCCGCCCGCAGAAACACCCTTGCGGCACGCATTTTGGCAGATCACAACACGGGAGAGCAGGGAGCGGACACTCTTCGCATTCGTTTTGACGCACTGGCTTCGCATGACATCACCTATGTGGGCATTATCCAGACGGCACGCGCCAGCGGTCTCAAGGAATTTCCCATGCCCTACGTGCTGACCAACTGTCACAACAGTCTGTGCGCCGTGGGTGGCACCATCAATGAGGACGATCATGTCGTTGGCCTTTCAGCGGCACGCAAATACGGCGGCATCTATGTGCCACCGCATCTTGCGGTAATACACCAGTATGTTCGCGAAATGATGAGCAAATGCGGCGGCATGATACTTGGCTCAGACAGTCACACCAGATACGGAGCTTTGGGTGTCATGGCCGTTGGCGAGGGTGGACCGGAACTGGTGAAACAGCTTTTGGGCAAGACGTGGGACATACCCAGGCCCCAGACGGTGGCCGTATGGCTGACCGGCACTCCTCGCCCCGGTGTCGGGCCCCAGGATGTGGCTTTGTCGCTCATTGGAGCCGTGTTCAAAAACGGTTTTGTGAAAAACAAAATACTGGAGTTCATGGGGCCGGGGGTCGGGAATCTTTCCGTGGAATACAGATGCGGAATTGACGTGATGACAACAGAAACCACCTGTCTTTCCTCCATCTGGATCACTGATGATAAAGTTCGGGCCTATATGCACAACCACGGACGCTTGGAAGATTACCGGGAGCTGCGCCTTCAGGGGCCGGCATGCTATGACGCGCTTATCCGCATTGATCTGGACAAGGTCGTGCCCATGATCGCCTTGCCCTTCCACCCGAGCAACGCCTGGCCCGTGGTCGAAGTTGTGCGACATGGAAAGGAGATCCTTTCCCAAATCCAGACAGAGGCGGAACGCCAGTTTGGTCCCGCAGCTAAAGCCCTTGATCTGCCTGGAAAAATTCGTGAGGGAAGCGTGTGGGCGGATCAGGGCATCATCGCCGGTTGCGCTGGAGGCAGCTTTGAAAACCTCACCACGGCGGCGGCCATTCTTGAAGGTCAAAGCACGGGCAACGGACATTTCGGTCTTTCGGTCTATCCGGCAAGCCAGCCACAGGGGTTGGCCCTGATCAGGAATGGCGCGGCGACACGTCTTATGCTTGCCGGTGCCGTCATCAAAAATGCCTTTTGCGGCCCCTGTTTCGGTGCCGGTGACACTCCCGCCAACGGAGCTCTTTCCTTGCGCCACGCCACGCGTAATTTCCCCAACCGCGAGGGATCCAAACCTGCCAGCGGACAACTATCGGCCGTGGCGCTTATGGACGCACGTTCCATTGCCGCCACCGCAGCCAATGGCGGAAGATTAACGCCGGGTACCGAACTGGACTGGAATTCTCCTTCCCTGGCAGCCATTGATCTCAACTATGTCTTTGAACCGGAAATATACCGACGACGCGTGTTTGAGGGATTTGGCCACGCGAATCCCCATGTCGAACTGGTGTTCGGTCCGAATATTACAGATTGGCCTAGCATGAGCGCCCTGCCGGAACATCTGTTGCTGCAGATGGCCAGCGTCATCACTGACCCTGTGACCACTACTGACGAGCTTATTCCATCGGGTGAGACTTCATCACTGCGTTCCAATCCCCTGAAACTTTCTGAATACGCCCTTTCACGAAAGGATCCCGGTTATGTTGGAAGAGCCAAATCTATTGCCATTTTAGAGAAAAGGCGTCTTAAGGATCCAGCTGATGGAGAGTTGTTGGCACTTGTCACTCCCTTGATGAAGGCATGTGCACTCACGGTTCCGGATGATCTCAGCGATGTCGGTTTGGGGTCGACGATTTTTGCCATGAAACCCGGAGACGGTTCGGCAAGAGAGCAAGCGGCTTCCTGCCAGAAGGTGCTTGGCGGGTGGGCCAATCTGGCTGTGGAATATGCCACCAAACGTTATCGATCCAATCTTATCAATTGGGGTATGTTGCCTTTTCTTGTGGATCCGGCCGTGGCCGGCAGCCTGAGCGTGGGCGACTGGCTGGTTGTGCCCGATGTGCGCATGGCCGTCCGTGAAGCCAGACAAACCTTGCCAGCCTTCGTGGTGCATGAGGGACATGCTAGCCCCATAGAACTGAAACTGGCGCCCTTAACTGACGATGAGAGACAGATTATTCTGGATGGCTGTCTTATCAATTTTTATAATGACGATAATAAAAAGGCCCGGTGAGCACTGCCCGTTTTGGGTACTGTGTAAAGGCCTGAGGGCTTCCTATGGAATATCAGGAAGCCCTCAGGCAAACTCTTCACATTTAAATAAGGCGGCAACGCATTGAATGCACGTCACACGATAACAGTGTGATGAGAGAACAAGAGAAAGTTGCGGCCGAGGGCACAGCGTGCTACAGAAACGGGCCTGTGACGAGGAGAGTGCACGGCCACTGATAAGCAGGAGCGGCTATGATTGATCTCAAACTGGTGCAAAAGCAGCCGGAAGTCTTGGGCAAGGCCCTGGCAGACCGGCATTCCGATCTCAATGTAAACGATTTTCTGCGTTTGGACGCGCGCCGTCGCCAGCTGCTTACTGAAGTGGAAAATCTCAAGAGTCGCAGAAATGCGGCTTCGTCAGAGGTGGCGACCAGAAAACGTGCCGGCGAGGACGCTGCCGACCTTCTAGCAGAGCTGGGAAATCTCTCGGATCGTATCAAGCAGTTGGACTGGGCGACCGCTGGGGCCAAGGCTGATGTGGAAGCCTGGCTGTTACGTGTGCCCAATCTGCCTGATGCCTCTGTGCCTGTGGGACGTGATGAAAGAGATAACACGGAGGTTTGTCGCTGGGGTGAGCCGCGATCTTTTGATACTCCCGTACGGGAACATGGGGATCTGGGCACGTCTCTGGGCGGATTGGATTTTGAACGCGCGGCCCGTCTTGCCGGGAGTCGTTTTGTGGTCGAACGCGGGTGGGCGGCACGCCTGGACAGGGCTCTTGTCAACTTTTTTCTCGACCAGCATACCCTGCACGAAGATTATATTGAAATTTGCCCGCCCTACATGGTGAATAGACAAACCATGACCGGTACCGGCCAGCTGCCCAAATTCGAGGAGGACCTCTTTAAACTTCGGGAGGGGGAATTCTATCTTATCCCCACTGCGGAAGTGCCGTTGACCAACCTGCACGCAGGGGAAACTCTGGACGAGGCCGATCTGCCGCGTGCCTATTGTGCGGCAACTCCCTGTTTCCGCTCCGAGGCCGGGTCTGCGGGCAAGGATACACGCGGGATCATTCGTATGCACCAATTTACCAAGGTGGAGATGGTGCGTTTTTCTCATCCTGATGATAGTTTCCACCAGCTGGAAATCATGCGAGGCCATGCCTGTCATCTGCTGGAACTGCTGGAATTGCCCTACCGTGTTATCACGCTTTGCACTGGAGACATGGGGTTCAGTGCGGCAAAAACATATGATGTAGAAGTGTGGATGCCAGCACAGAAAACCTACCGTGAAATATCCTCCTGTTCTAACTGTACGGACTTTCAGGCACGACGTGCCAACATTCGCTTCAAATCTCGTGGTGGCAAGGCCACATGGCTGCACACCCTGAACGGGTCGGGATTGCCTACGGGGCGAACCATGGCGGCTATCATAGAGAATGGTCAGCGCAGTGACGGCAGTCTGGTGCTGCCCAAGGTTCTGGTGCCGTATATGGGCGGTGTGGAGGTCATTGAACCCCAATAATAGTCCAGGACAGCCGGTGCTGGGGAAAATATGAGACGACTTGTCTCTTCGTCCCTCTGGATGTAGCCTAGCAGGCAGTTGAGAACAATATGGACGCCGAAAAACGTAAAAAAAAATCCTCCCGAGGCAGAAAGGCCGAGACTCAAGAGCTTTGTAACGGCGAAACTGTGGCCAGAGCAGCCCCGGCCGTTAAGCAGAAAACCGGCATCCACATGGCCGTCATTATTTTTGGCATGATATTGGCCTTGGTCGTGGGTATTTTCCTGGGCACATTTATCACTCAATGGCGTGAGTCGATATCTCGAAATCCCATGCCTACTGGTGAAGCACTCACGCAGCCATCTGCGCCAACGGCACCGGCTCCTGTATCATCGCCTGCCGTAAAGGTTGCTGAATCGGAAACTGCGACACGGGGTGAGGCACAGGTTGTCTCATCGGGGCTAAGTGCCTCGGCACACGCAGGGCAGGACCCTCGTATTGTCGAACTGGAAGAGGCCGTCCTGAAAAATC
>JAGAEE010000126.1 GCA_017613295.1 Desulfovibrio sp.
AATCCCCTATCTCAAAGTACCAATAATAAATCAAGCATAAGGAATTGTCCATATGAAAACAATCGTCTATGAAGAGAAAGAACAAACTTTTGTTGGAAAATGCCGGACACCTTTTGCGGGTGCCCGGCAGAGACTGGATTTTGAAAGATTCGCGACTACGGCTGACGTCAGCTTGCTGCTTCCTTCTCGCGGCAATCAGCACAAATGCCATAGAGGTTATGCACATGCCCGCGTAAACGGAATCCATACGTTTCTGCCAGTTCACGCTGGATTTTTTCTATGCGTGAATCGCATATTTCTACGATCTTGCCGCATTCTAAGCAGACAAGGTGGTCATGATGACTGTCTGGCCGAGCGATTTCATAACGGGTTATGCCGTCAGAAAAATGTATTTCTGTAGCTAAGCCGGCATCGCACAGCAATTTGAGTGTGCGGTATACGGTGGTTTGCCCGATGCCCGTATCCCTTTGAAGGATGTGCTGGTAGAATTCTTCCAGAGAATGATGCCCGGGCAGGTCAAAAAAAGCTTCGGCAATGGTGCGTCGCTGTAGGGTGATGTTCAGCCCTTTGCGATTCATGAACGCCAGAAACTCTGTCAGTTGCTCTTGATGCTCTTGCGTTGTCATGGTGATTCCCCCCATGAGAGCATTCTAGCCCAGGCCAGTCAACATGCCAAGACTAAAAAATGATTAAAGGTCTTTTCCTCCAGGGGAAAGCCTTTTACTATTCAGGACAGCGTCATCGTGAGTGTTTGTCTTTATGGTTTGATATAGGCAAACCCTTCACGCTGCAAGCGTACAATTTCCACCAACCCTGCCGGTACAACTTCACAGCCAGGCCAAAGGGTGTCTTTATTGATGCCATTGTCAGCCAGGGCATTGGCGCAGAGCAGAATACGCAAACCCCTTTTCAGCAGTGGAGCAGCCAGGGCACTACATTCCGTGTTGTCAGTAGTGAACTGGGTCACGGCAGGCCCGTTGGCCACCACCACAAGGTGAAAGGGGGTATCCGGTAGAGCTTTGAAATAGTTTGATGCATTGGCCAATACAAGTCGCAATACTGCCGTGTCCTTGCTGTCTATGTGCAGGCAGAGATCAAAGTTCATGCTATCCTCTCGCAATAATATTGACAATCATCGGTATCAACTGGTCGTATCTTAAACAAGCGACAACATTTTGCAAGTCTCCAGATTGTTTCTTGCCTGTATGGACGACTCAGAGTATCTTAACAAGAAATACCTTTGTGGTTTGAGAGCTCCTTCTTCAGGGGTAAGGATACAATTGACGGTAGGTGAAGCCGAGGGCGTTTTTCCTGTAGCCTCTTCCTTCAGGGCTGGGCAATCCGCACGGCTCCTGTCCGCACGTGACGGAGTCAGTCGTCGGATGAGTAGACTGTGGATTGAAATACATAATGCCAAACTTGTCTTTGGAAGTTTTTCACAGAGCACACCGTTTTTTCTGCCTGTGTGTCCGTGAAGGGCACTGCGCCATGGTGGTACTGCTGATGGCTGTCCTGTTGTGCGTTGGTGGATGCGGCCTGACTGGCAAAAATGCTGACACGGCGCATATGCAGAGCCCTTCGCCAGAAGCCGAAACCGACGCTGCCTGGCAAGGGGGAGAGCCTGTTCTCTACAAACCAGTCGTCAGGGTTCAGGTCGCGCCTGAGGCTCTGGCCCACAAAATGCGTACCTTGAGTGCCCTTGAGCGTCTGGTCAAGGAGCCTCCCGACAGCCTCCTTGGGTTGGAACGTCGAGCTAGGGCCGACGTGAAGACCGCCATAAGCTTGCTGCATTCTCAAGGGTATTATGATGGCAAGGCGTCATTTACTATGGATGACTCCGTTAAGCCAGTGGTTGTGACCCTCACGCTTGTGCCAGGCCGACGGTATGCTCTGGGTCGTGCCGACATCTACTATGAATCAGATCCTGTAGTGCCAGATTTTTTCAAAAACCGACAGCGAGAGGTCGGCTTTTGGGGATGGGACAAAGAAACCGTGCCGCCGCCTTCCTTTCCACGAACAGTGCCTGGCTTGAGGCTGGGCGAGCCCGTCATCGCGGACGATCTGCTGGCCGCCGTGGAAGCACTGCCAGAAAAAATGCGAAGGCAGGGGTATCCACTGGCCGAGGTTCTGGATTACAGCTATTCGCTGAACCGAGAGAAGGCGTTGCTCAATGCGGACGTATTGCTGCGCACCGGGCCTCCGGCATTGATGGGACGTATTGAGGTACGCGGCGCCGAAGAAGTCAACGCAGAGTATGTGAGGCGCCTTGCACCTTGGGATGAGAACTCTGAACCATGGAATTCGGATGTTGTGGAGGATTATGCCAATTTATTGCGTGCTCTTGGGCTTTTTCGTACCGTGGAAATTGCTTCCCTAACAGGAGATTTGCGTCAAAACGTGCGTGAAGGTGCGGCATCATTGCCTCTTGAAGTGACAGTGGCTGAACGCCCCATGCGGAGTGTGGGCGCGGCGGCCAGGTACGACACCGATACCGGTTTTGGCGTTGAGGGGATGTGGGAACATCGCAACATCTTCCACAATGGGGAAAAACTCAGGCTTACCGCCCCCGTGGCCACGGAAACGCAGGGGTTGAAGGCGGCTTTTGAAAAGCCGGCTTTTCTGGCACGTGAGCAGCGTTTGTTGCTGGATGCCTCAGTCCTGCATGAAAATACCTCGGCATATGAAAGCATGGCCGTGAGTGCCGCTGGAGACGTCGAGCGGCGCCTGTCCCGTTTCTGGTGGGGCAGTGTGGGACTCGGGGGTGAGAGCGGGACCATCAAGGATAACGAACATGAGTCCAAGGCCTACGGTTTCTTCGGACCACACGTTGGGGTGCGGCGTGATACGCGCAACAATCGCCTTAATCCCACAGAGGGAACGCAGCTGGCTGTCAATTTGAGGCCCTACACGGGGTTTTACGGAGAATCCTTCGACATCGTATCCGGCACCATTGCCGCCAGCGGCTACTATGCCCCCTTCTGCAAGAACGGTAAGCCGGATGACAAGCTTGTCCTGGCAGGTCGTGTGGAAGCGGGGATGATGACGGGCGCTGCCTTGCATACCATACCGGCCAGTCTGCGCTATTACACTGGCGGAGCGGGTTCCGTGCGTGGCTATGCCTACCAATCCATTGGACCGCGAGATAACTCCGATGATCCTCTGGGTGGACGATCCTTTCAGTTGATCAATCTCGAAGCCAGATACAAAATTACCGACGAGGTCGGTCTCGTGCCGTTTTTGGACGGCGGTATGGTTTACAGGGACGAATATCCGCGCATCCTTGGTGATATGAACTGGGGTGCCGGTCTGGGTGTGCGTTACCATACTCCCATCGGACCTGTGCGACTGGATGTGGGGGTCCCCTTGCAACCCATTGAAGGGGACCCACCGGTACAGATTTATGTAAGCATAGGTCAGGCTTTCTGATGACACGGGAAAATGACAGAGAAACTTCGCGGGCAGACGTGTCATGCAGGTCTGCTTCCGGAGGCACACCGGGGAAATCTCCAGCGCCAGTGAGGGGGTGGCGGCGTATCGGACGTTGGGTATGCCGGATGATAGGCGGACTTGTGCTTCTGGTGTTCGTTTTGCTGGGGGTGACGTTGACGGCTTTACGCAGTGACAGCGTGCAGACCTGGCTACTTGAATATGCCAATGGCGCATTGCAACCACCTTTAGGCCAGCCCGCAGGGCTTTGGGCACGTATCATCCGTCTCTCAGGACCACTGCCTTTCGGATTTGACGCCGCACTGGAATGTCATGATGGCAACGGCGTGTGGTTGCGTGCCCCTAAAGTTACTTTTGACTGGAGGCTTGCCGCCCTGCCCCAGACCGTGCTTATTTCAATGGAATTGGAAGACGCCGAATTGTTGCGTCTGCCTGAGGCAGTTCCTGCGACGCAGGGACCTCCGGCCGAGCCGATGGATGAAGCTGGATTGCGCTGTCTGATGGGGGACATATTGCGCTCCTTGCACTCTTTGCCTGACTGGCTTCCGGAAGCACGCCTCGACTCCCTGCGGGTGAAAAAATTCCGTTTCCCACAAAAATTGCTGGCATCCGGCAACGATGTGCCGAGCACTGAATCAGTTCATTCTTCAGAAACGGAGTCCTCGGTTGTACCCTGCGTCAATGCGGATATGGCATTGAGTCTTGCGGCAGGCATACATGGGGCGAAGCTTGACGGAGAAGTGACCTTAGCGACTGCAGAAAACACGAAACTCTCCCTTGTGGGTGTTGATGCAAAGGCTTTGCGAGCACAGTTGCGTTGTGTCCTTGGTTTGCCCCGCTCTGACAAAAATCTGGGGATGGATGTCGGGGCTGAACTGGGATTTCGATTTGAAACGGATTTTCCCTCCCGGCAAGATAGTGCTGAAGCTCCTCCTCTTGCTGTTGTGCTGGGGCGTGGCGCCGAAGTGGACGTGCACCTGGAGGGAGGAATCACGGCTCCCGTAGATACCGGGGGAGCCGATACGGCCAGAGCGGCACTTTCCAGCCTTCGGGTTGACGCGGGTCCTTTGAGTGCTCAGGGGCATGTTGTCTGGAACACCCAGAGCGGTGTTGACGTCGCTGTCTCCGAGAGACGCTCATCTGGTGAGGAAATAACGGCTCCCTCTTGGTTTACCGGTGGGCTTGATGCCGTTTTTGAGGCAACGATGACGCCTGTGCGTGAAATGTCAGCTCATCAGGATTCCACGACTGGACTTTCGACTGGCACTAAAAGGGACATGCCGCTTGATGTGTTGAGTGCGCCTTTAAAAGTGCGTATGGCTGCAGATGGACCGTTGGAGTCTCCCAAGGTGGAGATATCCATGGAATGTGCCAAGGCCGAAATTGAAGGGCACAGTTTGGCAAAAACTCTGGCAAGGTTGGACTCTGCAATTCTGCATTGGCGTGATCTTGTGGCATTTTTTGATACGTCATCTGCAGCGACCCCGCTCTCTCAGGACAAAACGGAGGTGGGGTGCCATTTTGAAACAGAGATGGACAAGCAGAATGTGCATTGCAGCTTTAGTTTGTTTGCCCTTCCTGTATTTGACAGGAACCGCAAATGCCTGCACACAGGGCTTCGTGAGCTGCGTGGGAACGTGATGGGGGTAGAACTTGCCGGTATTGTGACTTCCATTTTGCCTGTCCCTCTGGGGGGGGCATTGCCGGCTTTTGAGGGCGAGATCACGGTGCGTTCGGGAAATTTGAATAATTTTTCATTTCTGCTCCCTGGCACTCATTTGGCCGGTGAAGCGGGCATTTCTCTGAATCTGGAGTCCCGCTCAGCAGTTGGGGACAAGCCTGAGGCCACTTCCGTCTCGTCCACGCAACAGCATGCCGCACTGCGTTGGCGTGTACCGCATTTGGAGTACGGCGAGACTGGTGGTGACATTTTGTCTGTACGTGAGCTACAGGGAGAAATCGTCCTTAAAGACCTCTGGGGCAAAGGGCTTGTAGATTCCCGGGTGAATCTTGACAGTTTGCAGCAGGGCGAAAGAAAACTACATGCCGGAGTGCGCGTTCAAGGTTCCTTGCAGGGCCCCCTTCAATGCCGGTTTGAGTCCGGAGGCTTTGTGAAGACACATGGCGAGCTTGCCTGGAAACCGGGGCATGTGGATGTTCGACGTCTGGAGGCTTTTTTGCCTACATACAGGCTGGGATTGAAAGCGGCACCCGGGGCCAGTGTGGCCTATGGAGAAGATGGATTGCGTTTGGGAGGGATAGACCTTTCCCTCAAGCCAGGGGGGCGTGTGTTGGCTGACGCTGCCCTGGGGAAAACATCCATGGATGTGCAACTGGATGTGGAAAAGCTGAATTTTGCGCACTGGAAGCCTCTTGTGCAGGAGCTTCCGGAGGGAACGGCAGAAGCTCATGTTCGCATTTCGGGGAATATGGCCTCACCTGACGGAAACATACGTCTCACCGTGCGTGGTCTGCACGCGAAAGGATCAACAACAAAGCCCCTGAATATGGAGCTGGCGGGCAAGTTGGAGCGGGAAGCTTCCGGAGGGGCTTTGGCTTTGCGTCTTCTTTTGGACCCTGCTTCGGTGCGCAACCTGGGCGGTACAGAGTGCCGTGTGGAAGCCCGTGTGCCACTGCAATATAATTCAGACGCTCTTCCGCAACCTGCCATGCAGGGCCCATTACGCGCAGTCGTACGCTGGAGTGGCGAAGTGGCTCCTTTGTGGGCACTTCTTCCCTTGCATGACCAGAGGTTGGGGGGAAAACTGGGTGTCGCTTTGGACGTGTCAGGCAGCTTGGTAGCTCCGTCTCTCAAGGGTGCTGTGAAAATGGAGAGGGCCCATTATGAACATGTTGACCTTGGTGTGCTGATGCCGACCGTCAACATGCAAGTGGATTTTGATCATAACGGAAAAAATGGCCCGGGAAAGGCAAATGTGCATTTTGACGCGGCAGATGGTCAGGGAGGGACGGTTCGTGTGACAGGAACTGCTGGCATGGACGGAAAGATGCTGGACATCACAACGGTGATTGGCCATTTGCGTCCGTTGCGTCGACGAGACGTGCGTGTGGATCTTTCCGGAAATATTGCCGTACGCGGTGAAGCGCTTGCGCCGATAATCCATGGCAAAATTGTCGTTAATCAAGGTGTGGTGCTGCTCAACCGTTTGAATATGGGCGGCGGAAGTGTGACCACGGTGCCCGTTCGTGAGGATATCCCCGCATGGGTTCGTGGCATGGGACAAGTGTTGCCCGGAACAGTGTCCGGCGGTAAAGTGACAGACACTCCGAATGAGACAGTAGATAATGGATCAGGCCAAGTGGATGTACAAATCCTGATGCCCGGACGCTTTTTGGTGGAGGGCTTCGGCCTACAAAGTGAATGGAAGACGGACATGCGAATCAAGGGGTCGCCTTTTGCTCCTGTGATATCGGGCCAGGTAGAAGCGACTAAGGGACAACTTGATATTCTTGGCAAAATTTTCAAGCTTTCGCGCGGCGTCGTCACATTTGGCGGTGGCAATGTGGCTAATCCGCTGCTGGACATAATGTTGACCAACCAAACATCCGCCTTGACAGCCAACATGGCCATTACCGGGACGGTACACAAGATGCAACTCACATTAAGCAGTGATCCAGTCTTGCCGCGCGATGAGATTCTGGCTCGAATGCTTTTTGGCAAAAGCGCCAGTGAGCTTGGACGGCTGGAAAATTTGCGTCTTGCGGCTGCTGTGGCCCAGTTGGCCGGATTTGGCACCGGTGACGGCGAGGGAGGAGGAGTGCTGGATTCCACCAGGGAGGCCCTGGGTATGGACGTGCTGCGTTTCAATACTTCCTCTGATGCCGCTTCCAATAATTCACACTCCAGTGATGTGACTTCCGGCACTTCGGTAGAGATGGGCAAGTACCTCTCCGAAGATGTTTATGTGGGGGTGCAGCAGGGAGCCAAACAGGGGAGTACGGCTTTTGTCATTCAGCTGGAAATGACTCCACGCGCAAATGTGGAGGTGAGAACGGAACAGAATGGCACCAGTGGGGGCCTGAACTGGAAATACGATTATTGACCAATATCCCCTGAGTATCAGAGGTCATTCGACCGCCAGATTACGGATATCATTTTGATTTTAACATGCGCAAAACGCGTGTTGATGCAAAAGCCATAATACCATAGGAA
>JAGAEE010000127.1 GCA_017613295.1 Desulfovibrio sp.
GCGTTACGGTATGCCCCTACCCCGATTATTCGTGAAATTTCTGGTTGATTTTTGAGGCTCCATCTAATTTTCATTAATCTTCACACAATTTCACCTGCTTTCATCGAAAAATCTGGCACAAATCTGGCACAAAGTACAAAATAAAAAGAAATGGGGGTTACGACTTTCATCGTAACCCCCTGAAATTCCTGGTGGAGCTGAGGAGAATTGAACTCCTGACCTCTTGAATGCCATTCAAGCGCTCTCCCAACTGAGCTACAGCCCCACGGCGTTAAACAAAAATGACCTAAATGGTTTGCATAGTCAAGAAGAAATTATGGTAATGCCAAAATTTTTTTGAATATTGCTTTGCCCTCAATTGGATCACCGTATTGTTAAGACTTGTCCTTTCTTGTCAAAGGGGGGATACCCGTCGAGTTTCCCATAGCCCCGGCCTTGTCACGACGATTCTGTCGCACGGAGACCTGTCTGACGTTTTGCGATGCGGGAATTTCAACGCCCTGTGACGCGGGGCCGTCATACAAGGCCGCCGATGACATAGAAGCCGATTCCCCCATTGAGGTATTTTCCTGCGCGGCTGCACCGGCTGACCGCTGTAGTGGCGTCTGAGATGGCGACAATGGCTGAATATTGACGCTTTGTTCTGCAGCCTTGTTAGCCTGCTGGGCATGATAGGCGGCAATGCCCGCTCCGGCTCTGCTGTTGGGTCCTGCGGCGTCTGCATTTAGGGTACGTATCAAATCCTTCTGGGGCTTACGACCGGATGAAGGTGGGATATTGGTGGTATAACGCACTCGTGAAGGCCGTGGTGCCCCGCCTCCGGGTATGGCGCTGCTCATCTGTACGGCGGTTTCGGCCATATCGCGCAATTGGGGCGAAAGTTCCACATCATTGCCAAGTTGCATTCGCGGTGGTGTAAGGGGGGCCGACTGAACAGAGGTGTCGACGATCTTACCGCTGTTTTCCTGCGAAGATGACTCCACTGATGCGGCGGTAAGAGGAGGGATGTTAGCACTCGTAGGCTGTACGATTGCCGCATTCCTTCCTTCCGAAGTCTGCCCGAAGCCAGCCAGCTGTCGCATGGAAGGACGCACCGCTCCGGGGCCAAGCTTGCTGCCAGCCTCGAACTGCGCCATTCTGGCCTGTGTCAAGCCGGAGTTCATGACATCCCTGGAGTTATTGATCTCACCGGCATGAGAACGTTGACGTGCTGCCGAAGAAGATGCGACGTTTGCAGCATTGTCTGTCGATGATCCTGATGCATGTGACGAGACGGCATGCGACGTTTGCGAATCCATCGGGGCTTCACCCTCATAAATGGAATCGATCCGTGAAGCTGTCTGACCTGGCGTCATGACATTTTCGGAATACTGACGTAGCTGCGGCTGTTGATCTGAAATCTTTGATTCAGCAGCATCGGCCTTTCCCCGAAGCTTTCCGCCAGATTCTTGGGTATCTGGCACGACGGGCGAATCTGCAACAACAGTATCTGTTTCAGCCGGAGTCGAAGACGGCTCGGGCAGCATGGACACCACGTCGGGAACAAAGGATCTAGGCGCGGCACCGGCGGCGTCCGTGGCCGTGGCACGGCTTGCATTGCCAAGATTTGTCGAAAGCTGGGCATACATCATGTCCGCCAAGCCAATGCCACCAGCAGATGTCAACTTTTTGGCAAGTTCCTGATCGTACATTCCCTGCCAGAACTGTTCCTCGCGTCCATGCAGCAATGTGGACTTGGGCAACGTCTTGCGCATCTCCTCCCACATCTTTTGAATGAAGATGGATTCGAAGCCCTCGCAGGCCTCTCGCAGCTTCTTTTCCTTCAATTCCGGGTTACCGACCTTGCCCAGGCCGGCCAGTCTGGATTGAAAGTCACTGCGTGAAATTTCGGAGGCGCTGGCTTCCGGCGGAATCATGTTACTGGCAAGGGGCGTTGTCATTTAGATCACCTCCAGAGCGGCGTGCAGTGACCCCGAAGCCTGCAGGGAACGAAGAATGGAGATAAGATCACGCGGGGTTGCGCCAATGGCATTGAGACCGTCCACCAGTTCCTGAAGCGTCGCCCCCTCCACCATCATGAGATGGCGTTGTTCCTCACGCACGTCTGTCTCCGTCTGAGGCGTCACCACTGTCTGCCCCTGAGAGAAGGGACCGGGCTGCGACACCTGTTCACTTTCCTGCACGGTTATCTGCAAATTGCCATGAGCCACTGCCGCACGCGAAATTCTCACATCACGCCCCAGAACCACGGTGCCCGTCTTTTCGTCCACCACAACCTTGGCGGCGGTGTCAGGGCTGATGTCCAAATTTTCCACAGACGCCATCAAGGGCACAAGATTGTTGCGATACTGTGGAGGCACACTCATGGAAACGCTGTTGGCGTCCACAGCACGGGCAAATGAGCCGCCCATGGCCCCGTTCAAGCGCTCGGCTATCTGCTGTGCTGTAGAAAAATCCCCCACGCGCAGATTGAGGGTCAGGTTATCCTGCTGGTTGAATTCAAAGGGAATGGCACGTTCCACAATTCCACCGCCAGGAATAATGCCCACCGTAGCCACGTTCTTCGCCGTGCTGGCAGCCTTGCCACCTGCGGAAAAGCCGCCCACGGTCAAGGCACCTTGGGCCAGGCTGTAGATTTTGCCGTCAACCCCCTTAAGGGCTGTCTGCAACAGCACGCCTCCCACCAGAGAAGTGGCGTCACCCACGGAGGAAACAGTCACGTCCAACCGTGTTCCAGGCTTGGCAGACACCGGCATGCGTGCCGTGACCATGACCGAAGCCACGTTCTTTATCTTGAGCTTGGAGGCGTCCACGCCGACTCCCATGCGATCCATCATATTCTTCATGGAACTCAGAGTGAATACGGAATCCTTCTTGTCCCCCGTGCCCTGCAAACCCACCACGAGACCATACCCGATAAGCTGGTTGTCACGCACCCCGGAAAAAGTGGCGATATCCTTGATGCGTACGGCGTGCGACGGCAAGGCCCAGCATACAAACAGAGCAAAGGTGACTATCCACAAAGCCGACTGGCGCACTATCGTCAAATTCATGTCACAAGCTCCTTCCCGACAATCTCGGCATAACTATATTTGCAGATTTCGTGCCGTTCGAAAAGTCTCCTGTGGATGTACCAGCGCCCTATGATACTACAAAGGGCCGCTCAGCCCATAGGCGGAACGGCCCTTTGTTAAACGTCCACACAAAAATTTACTGTTGAAAAAGCCACGATTCTTCACGCACCAAATTTTCGGCAATAAGTCGGCTGTCAGGCTTGTAGGTGCCATTGGCCACCTGGATACGCAGGGATTCAACCTTGTCAGTACGCACATCAGGAGTGTTCTGGGCCGTACGACGTGCTTCGGTTAAAAGCAGGGCGTCCTGTGATACCGTCACCCTGTCTCCCTGTACGGCAGCCTCTTCATGAACATTCCTGGCGGTCGGCGCGTTCTCCGCAGTTTGGCCTACGCCTGACACACTACCATAAGGCCCCGAACCTAACGAGATGTTCCCCTGAATTTCCATACGCTACTCCGCTCTCACACGCATGTTCCCTCAACCGGCGTGTCGAGCATGCTTTCGCTGATTTTCTGCCGCGTAATGCGCCAAAGGGCATTGCGCAAGGCACGCAACTTGTCTTCCGGCAGAGCTTGCAAGCCATCCGGCCCCTGCCCCACAATATGCAGCCTGCCGCCCGGTGGATAGGTAAACTGCACTTCCTGCCCCACCTCCCTACCCAGCTCTTGGCGAATCTCTTCTACAACAGGATTGTCACTACCGGTGTAGATCAGCGTGTCGTAGAGTTCGCGAGCCACCTTTTCCACCATTTCGCGACGTTTGATAGACGGGTCGGGATCGTTGGGATCTTCACCCTCGGCAAGTCGGCAACGCACTTTGAAGCGCGCAAGACGACGGGCTGCCAGCAGTTGCTGCTCATAGCCCTGTAGCATGATGCGCATGCGTGCCATTGTCGCGTCAGCCATGAATATTTCCCATCCTTGCCTGTTTTTCGGCAACTTTTCTGAAAAACTTTAGACTCTTGCGTTCGAATATTCAAATTTTCTTATCTATTGCCGGGACCGCTCCACGGCCTCTGCCAGGCGCAGACACATTTCCGCCTTGTTCAAGGTATACAAGTGCACTCCCGGCGCCCCTTCATCCAACAAACGCCGTATGAGCTTCACGGCGTAATCCAGACCAGCGGCGCGCACCGCCTCCGGCCCGCCTTCCTCATGCGCTTTCTCTAAAGCAAGATAAAGCTTACCGGGAATATTCGCCCCGCACAGAGAAAGCATGCGACGCAAGGAATCAAAACTCTGTACGGGCAGAATCCCGGGGATAACAGGGGTGTCAAGCCCCTGTGCCCGAATCTGCGCCACCATTTCTATGTACTCACGGGCGTCAAAAAACAACTGTGTTACCGCAAAATCCGCTCCGGCACGCAGCTTTTCCGCGGTATGACGCCGATCCTCAGCAAAAGTGGATGATTCCGGATGGGGAGCCGGATATGCGGCGACCCCAATGCCCATGTGCGGTCGTCGTTCACGAACAAAACGTACAAGATCCGCTGCATGACGAAAATGCGCCTGCTCCCAGTCCCATGAACGATCGGCCGGCGGATCACCCCGAAGGGCAAGCACGTTGTCCACACCAGCCTTAACGAGTTTCTCAAGAAAGTCCTCAATGCCCTGCGGCTCAGCCCCAACACACGTCAGATGAGCCATGACGGTCATGCCGCGTCGCACGAGCTCGGCCGTGACGTCAAGGGTGTTTTGCTGCCGCCTTCCCCCAGCACCGTAGGTGACAGAAACAAAAAGAGGGTTGAGGACACGCAGGCGCTCAACCGTGTCATAAAAATCCGGCAACTGCGCCGCATCGGCCGGAGGGAAAAATTCCATCGAATAAAACGGCGTTCGTGCCGCATTGACAAGCTTTCCAATGTGCATGACAATGCCTCCTTAAATTCAAGAGAAAAATCATCTGATTACATGTGAGAATAGTTTTCTTATATAACTATATCAAGATAAGTTGATACGTCAAGGTTCTCTAATGCCATCACTTGCCAAACGCCATGTACAGACATAATTCACGATACCCTGTTCAGAAACCGACTGCAAGACATGACCTTTTTTGACCACACAGCGCCCAGCACCGAACAGACTCTGCCAGGAAAGCATGATGCCTATTGGCCGCACCTCCTATGGCTGGCCACTTGGATTCTTTGCTGTCTTCCCGTGATGTCGCTTGCTGCTTCAGAGGGGCTTCATGAGGAGCTACAGGCTGTCTCCGCTGACAATTTTGAAGAATCTGCCTCGCCGAACGAAAGGACTTCTTCTGACAAGTCTCCCTGGCGAGAACTGGAACCGGGCTTGCACTACGGAGAATTTCAGCTTGAGAGCGATAATGCCAGCTTGACCGTCCTGCGTATTGACCCGGCTCATTTTGACTTTGTTCTCTGTGCCCGCTCGCAATATGGTGGCCCGGGACGGACGTTACGACAATGGGGAGAAGAACAGGACTTGACGGCCGCCATCAACGCCAGCATGTATCTGCCTGACGGTTCTACCAGCACGGGCTACATGCGTCAGGATGGACATGTTAACAACGGACGCATGGTGCGACGTTTCGGAGCCTTTTTCGTCGCTGGCCCCGCCGCCCCGGCACTGCCCGAAGCTCGTATCGTTGAAAAGGAGGAACCTCAATGGCGCGAAATACTTAACAATTATCGCGTGGTCATACAAAATTACCGTATGATCAGCGGTGACCGCCGCATTCTCTGGTCTCCCGGGGGACCTCTCTATTCCATTTCTGCCGTGGCCGAAGACAGCGGGGGGAACATACTCTTTCTGCACTGCCGCCGTCCCGTGGAGGCTTATGCCCTGGCACGCCAGCTGCTGCAGCTGCCCCTCAATATCCGCACAGTCATGTATGTGGAAGGTGGTGGTCAGGCGGGACTGCTGGTTCGCTCGACAGCCCTGACGCATGAAGAAGGCGGACTGAGCCTCAGCGAATTCCTGATTACGGGCAATCTGCGCGCCACACTGCCTAATGTGCTGGGAGTACGCCGCAAGGCTTCGCCTCCAGTGGCACAAACCGGGAAAAACACTTTACTTCCGCCCGTATTTCCTACAAAATAAACTGATATCGGAAGCGCGGGTTTAGCGATCGATCCGACTTTCCGCAACAGCAACCAAACGAGGAAGGTATGCCCAACCAGCTAGAAGTGTATAAATGCACCCATTGTGGCAATATTGTGGAAGTGCTGCACGGCGGTGGCGCCAATATCGTCTGCTGTGGAGAAGCCATGAAGCTCATGCTTGAAGGCTCCACCGACGGTGCAAAGGAAAAACATGTACCTGTCATCGAAAAGACGGACGGGGGTTACAAGGTTTCTGTAGGCAGCGTCCCACATCCCATGGAGGACAAGCACTGGATTGAATGGATAGAACTGCTGGCCGACGGTCGCAGCTACACCAAGTTTCTTAAGCCCGGTGAGGCTCCCGAAGCTTTTTTTGCCATTGACGCTGACAAGGTCACGGCCCGTGAGTTCTGCAACCTGCACGGCCACTGGAAGGCCGAGAACTGAGACGTGTCCCCCTCGAAAACCGCGAGAACACGGCGAAAAACATGGAGGATTATCATGAAAAAGTATGTCTGCAGCGTTTGTGGCTATGAATATGACCCTGCCGAAAATGACAACGTTCCCTTTGAAGATTTGCCCGACGACTGGACATGCCCCGTATGTGGGGTGGGCAAGGACCAGTTTGCCCCAGCGTAGCCTTTTTGCCTGACATTGCCCCGCCTTGCCCACACCTCAAGGCGGGCTTTTGCGCCTACGGCCAACCATTGTGGAGATACCATGCAACCTCTTGAAATCAAAAACGGCATCTACTGGATAGGCTATGTGGACTATGACCACAGGGACTTTCATGGCTATTCCCGATCTCCAGACGGATCCACCTACAATGCCTATCTTATCAAAGACGAAAAAAATGTGCTGGTGGACACCGTGTACGCCGGCTGCGAAGGCGCGCTGCTGTGCCGTATGGCCAAGGTGCTTCCGCCGGAAAAAATTGACTACATCATCTGCAATCACATGGAACTGGACCATGCCGGTGCGCTGAAAACCCTTGTGGAGCGCTGCAATCCTGAAAAAATCTTCGTTTCGCAAACTGGCCTCAAGTCCATGGCCGGCTATTTCCCCGACATGAAGGACTGGCCCGTGCAGGCGGTAAAAAGCGGCGATTCCATCAGCCTTGGCAAACGTACCGTCGTCTTTCAGGAAACCCGTATGCTGCACTGGCCGGACAGCATGGTTTCCTACATACCGGAAGAAAAACTGCTCATCAGCAATGATATTTTCGGTCAGAATATCGCAAGTTCCGTGCGATTTCGCGATGAGTTTACCGACGATGGCGAGTATGACCACCGCGTCAAGGAATACTACTACAACATTGTCCTGCCTTATTCGCCCATGGTGCTCAAGGCTCTGCCCGTAGTGGAAAAACTTGATATTGACATGGTTGCCCCTGACCACGGCCTTATCCACCGTGGCAGACAGGCTGTAGCAGATATTATTTCCCGCTATCGTTCCATGGCGGAACAAAAACCGCAGAAACGGGCACTCATAGTCTATGACACCATGTGGCATTCTACCGAATCCATGGCCTATGCCATTTGCAGTGGCCTAGAAGAGAGCGGCGTGCCCACGCGACTTATGTCTGTAAAAAGCAACCATCACAGTGCGGTCATGACCGAACTGGCCGACTGTGGAGCCGTGATCGCAGGTTCACCGACGCACAACAATACCATTCTGCCGCTTATGGCCGCCCAGCTTACTTATATGAAGGGCCTGCGTCCACTGAACCGCGTGGGCGCCGCATTCGGATCCTATGGCTGGTCTGGCGAATCCCCCAAACAGCTGCAAGAATGGCTGGCCTCCATGAATATGGAGATGCCCGCCGAACCCGTGAAATGCCAATGGCGACCAGACATGGACACCTTGAAGGCTTGTCACAAGTTGGGGGTAACAGTGGCTGAGGCTCTCAAGAAAAAGTGCCAGGGGTAAAACTGACACAGCGTTTTTCTCAGCGGTGAGGGGAGGCCGTCGTGCTTCCCCCGCCGATATCTTTAACTCTGTTCGTCGTACTTCAAGCCATACCGCAAAGCTGGTACGCCCACACCCAATCGACGGGCGGCTTCGGCCAGCTCATCGGCTTCCGGCCTCACATACTCCTCTCCTTCCACAACATAACGTTTTGCCGCCAGTGCTTCCCCCTGAAGCCGTAAACGAGCAGGCGTACGGGGTATCACCATTCTTTCTAGGATTTGAAAACGCAATCCCAACGTGTGAGTGTGTCGTATCACGGCTTTGGCCACCGTCTCTCGATGTCGCGGCTGGCAGAGGACACGCAGCAGACCTGCGGGCCGATTTTTTTTGCCAACGCCCGGCAACCAGAGGACATCCAGCACTTCTGGCATGCCCATAAGTTCCGTCAGGGCCATGCCGAGATCTTCACCGTTCAGGTGGTCCAGGTGAGTTTCAAGCTGGGTCACCGATTCACGACCGCCAAGGGAATGATCCGCAACTTCCATCTGCTTGCGCACGAGCAGCGCACGCA
>JAGAEE010000128.1 GCA_017613295.1 Desulfovibrio sp.
GACGGCATAACCCGTTATGAAATCGCTCGGCCAGACAGTCATCATGACCACCTTGTCTGTCTGGAATGCGGCAAAATCGTGGAAATTTGCGATTCACGCATAGAGAAAATCCAGCATGAACTGGCAGAAACGTATGGATTCCGCTTGCGTGGCCATGTACATAACCTCTATGGAATTTGTGCTGATTGCCGCGAGAAGGCAGCAGCAAGCTGACGTCAGCCGTAGTCACGAATCTTTCAGATTTTTTAACACTGCCGGGCATCCGCAAAGGGTGTCCGGCATTTTCCAACAAAAGTTTGTTCTTTCTCTTCATTAGAAGATTGTTTTCATATGGACAATTCCTTATGCTTGATTTATTATTGGTACTTTGAGATAGGGGATTGATTCTCCGCAGTGGCCAAATGGTTTTAATTTTCTCAGGCGAAAAGGGAAGACGCCATCCATGCATGATTTTTTGCGCTCTTGCAGATATTTTTTCGGATATGCCTTTTTTTTCAGCATGTTCGTTAATGTGTTGCAGCTGACATTTCCCATTTATATGTTGCAGGTATATGACAAAGTGTTGACAAGCTTCAATCTGTCAACGCTTATTGTCATTACCGTGGCAGCCGTCATTGCTCTGGCCGTACTAGCACTCCTGTCGTGGATTCGATCACGCTTGCTTGTACGAGCGGGCATCGAATTTGACCGCATGCTCAGTCACGACGTGCTTGAGCACAACCTACAAAACGCCGGCAAGCCAGCGGACTCTGCCCAACACAATGAAGGAACCTTGCGCGATGTTCAGACTCTGCGCAACTTTCTGGGGGGCAATGCGGTCTTTGCCTTTTTTGATCTGCCTTGGATGCCATTGTATTTTCTTCTAATTTTTATACTGCATCCCCTTCTGGGCATGGTGGCGGTAGCCGGTGGTCTGATGGTGCTTCTTCTTGGCATTCTGACCGAACGCCTAACCCGCACCCGATTGGAGACGGCCACCAAACTCAACAGGCACTCCTTCAGGATAACCAATGCCGCGCTGCGCAATGCCGGCATAGTGCGTTCCCTGGGTATGGTTGGCAATGTTTCCGCTCGATGGAGCAAGGTCAACACCTCGGTGATGAACCTGCAAACGCTGGCAAGCCGCAGTGCCGGTCTGCTTCAGGCCATCAGCCGTTCCCTGCGCATGGGTCTTCAGGTGCTTATCTATGCTGTAGGCGCGTATCTTACCATAGAGCACGAATCCACAGCCGGTATCATGATTGCCGCTTCCATCATCATGGGTCGTGCGCTCTCCCCCATCGACCAGGCCATGGCTACCTACAAGCAGTCCCTTGAAGCCAAGGGCGCCTATGGACGTCTCAAAGCTCTGCTTGACGCTCCAAAAGCTTTACCAGCTATGGATCTCCCTGCCCCACAGGGAGAACTTATGGCTGAGAATCTTCATTTTGCTGCTGGGGGACGTGCCATCATCAAGGGCGTTTCCTTCCTCATGCCGGCGGGGCAGTCCCTGGCTGTCATTGGGCCGAGCGCTGCGGGGAAATCCACGCTCTGCAAGTTGCTCCTCAACATCTGGCAACCTACGGCTGGCAAGGTGCGCATAGACAGAGCCGACATGGCTAGCTGGGATGCGGAGAAGCTCGGGCCATTTTTAGGATATTTGCCACAGGATGTAGAACTCTTTTCTGGTAGTGTTGCAGAAAATATCGCACGACTCGGAGCTGTGGATTCACAGAAGGTTATCACGGCGGCCCGAATGGCAGGCGTACACGAAATGGTTCTGGGGCTGCCCAAGGGCTACGACACCCAGATTGGCGAAGGCGGTGCGGCCCTATCAGGAGGGCAGAGGCAGCGAATTGGACTTGCCCGTGCACTGTATGGCAATCCACGTCTGGTTATCCTGGACGAACCCAATTCCAATCTTGACGAAGAAGGTGAGATGTCACTGGCACAGGCTGTCATGAATATGAAACGGCAGCGGACATCCCTGGTACTCGTGACGCACAAGCCCAACCTTCTTTCCCTGGTTGACAACATCATGATTCTGCAAGACGGAAAGATCGCCATTTGTGGCGCACGTAAGGAAGTTTTGGCCAAGATGGCGGAAATGCAAAAAAAACGTCAGGAAGAAGCGGCCAGAGCTCGGATGCAGCAGACAAAACTTGAACAGCAGCAATCAGCTCTGAATCCACAAGACGCCGACCAAGACGGCGAGGGAGAGAAGGCTCATGCGTGAGCAGCTTGAAAAAGCCCTGGCCGTTCTGGACTCAAAGATCATACGGCCCATCGTAGGTGTCGCCGAAAAACGGCAGGCAGCATACGGAGAAAATGTCGAAGACCCGCGTCGTATCATACGACAGGGCCTGTTTGTGGTTTTTCTCTTTTTCGGCGTATTTGGTGTGTGGTCCGTTGTCGGACACATTAGTGGTGCCGTGGTAGCGCAGGGGAAAATCAAGGTCGAGACAGAACGAAAAACCGTGCAGCATCTGGAAGGAGGCATCGTCGACTCCATTCTCGTACGGGAAGGTGAGGACGTTAAGGCTGGGCAGCCGCTCATTCTGCTCGAATCGGTACAGGTTGACGCCAATGCCAGCATGTTGCAAAAGCAGCTGGTCGCTCAACTGGCCGCCCAATACCGTGCTGCGATAGAGAAGGATCTCGGTGCGACCTTGCAGTGGCCGGAAAAACTGGTGCGCATGGCAGAGTTGACACACAGCCTTGATGTGCTTGAAAATGAAAAAAAGATTTTTGTTGCGCGCCAGGATTCTCTTAATGGCCAAATTTCCCTTCTCAAAGCCCAACTGGCACAACTGGACGCTCAGGTGGCCGGATTTGAGGATCAGGTGAAAGCCGAGAAGGTGATCATTGGTACGTTAAACGAAGAATTGCATGCAAAACGCCAACTTTTCAAGGAACGTTATCTGGAAAAATCTCAGATTCTGGAACTTGAGCGAAATCAGGCCAGCCACCAGGGGAATCTTGGCCGTTTGAAACAATCCATTGCTGAAGCCAGGCAACGCATTGCTGAACTCAACCTACGTATTGAAGACGCGAAAATTCGTTTTGTCGAAGACGCCACAAGCACTCTCGGCCGTCTGGAAAATGAAATTTTGCAAACACGGGAACGCATTCGCCCGCTCAAGGACGCCAGAGAACGTCTTCAGATAGTGGCACCGGTCAGCGGCAAGGTGGTAGATTTGAAGGTGCATTCCAAGGGTGGTGTGGTACGCCCAGGCGAACCTCTTATGGACATTGTGCCGCACGACAATCCCTTGGTGGTGGAAACACATGTGCCCGTCAACAAGATTACGGATGTGTATATCGGCCAGGAAGCCCAGGTACAACTGGACGCTTTTGACATCCGCATAGCCCCTCACATGCCTGGCAAAGTGACCTATATCTCTGCGGACAGGCTGGAGGAACACACACCCGCTGGCGACCTGCCCTATTATTATCTCTGTTATGTGGAGCTAGACCCAAAGGCACTTCAAGAGGCGGAGTTGTATGTTTCACCCGGCATGCCGGCTACGGTGTTCATTACGACCAAGGAGACGACGGTTCTTTATTACATCCTTGAGCCATTGCTCAAAAACTGGGATAGGGCCCTGCGAGAATGACAAGGCGTTGCCTATTTGTCCCTTTGTTTATTGTTCTTTCGCTAATGATGCCAGTGGCGGCAGAATCCGCCGTCTACCCCAAAATTTTTGCCGGCACCAGCTATGAAGGCGGACACAAAACGCACGAGGGAGAATTTGGGGCGGAATTGTTTTTGTTTGAAAACAATTTTTTTGTTTTGCAACTCAAGACCCTTTCCAAACGCAACAAGCTTGGAGGCATAGACATTGCGGGCACTTGGCGGCAGACAGCTGACGGAGCGCTTCTGCGACTCAGCAACCGGCACGGTTTGCGGTTGGATCTAAACGTCGGTGGCGGAGGAAATCTCTACGGAGAATTTCCGTTCGGCGGGGATCGCGGGCATCGCAGCATGGTCCTCAGGAAAGGTCCTTTTTCACGGCAGCCGTATAACCTCACTGGTACTCTTGTCAGGCATGGCATCCGACTTGAGATGACGGACAGTGCTACAGGACGTGTTTTTCACTCGCCGACGCAAGCCTGCGCGACGAACCTTCCCGAAGATACGCCTTTCTTTGCGGAGGTGACAGTGACGCCTGTACCAGGAGGAATGCACGTTCAAAGTATACGGCATATGTCGCGCACATTTCCTACGGCATCTGCCCAAAGAACCCAGACCAATGATTTTTCTCAAGGAGTTTCCGACAGGATCTGGAAAGCCGTTGCGGAACCGGGCATGCCTGACTCCACATGGCGATTTGAAAGCGGGCTTGCGGGAACGTTGAGCATATCAGGTCCAGGCCTCAGGGTCACGGCGCGTTACAAAGTGTCGGGACAGGCCATGTCCATCGACCTGAACGCTAAAGATGCCCGCAATTTACGTACCCTGGGATACCGCCAGCTGGAGGCAGTGCTCCACAACATACGCTCATGGTCCCTAACGGGCAATGAGCTTCGTCTTTCAACCGACGACGGGAACAGTCTGCTGCTGGAATCAGTCGGCCTCATACCTCTGAATGGCTTTGAGTACCAGCACTAAAGTTCAAAAGGAACAGGATGAGCCTATGCGCCTTCTCAGTGTTCTCATTTTTGTAGTGACATTTGCCTTTTTACCTGCCTTTCCTCTGAAGGCGGCAGACCAGGGAAAGGCCACCACCTTTACCATGGAGCAGGCGGTCGCGCAGGCCATGAAGGCCAATCCCAGTGTGGAAGCCAAGATCCTTGCCCTAGAAAAGGCAAAAATGGATATCGGGGTTGCGCAAAGCTATTTCTGGCCCCGTGTTTCTCTCATCGCCAACACGAATCGAGTGAAAAACTACGAGGAAGTGCAGACCTACAACAGTGACAACCTCTCAAGCCTCAACTGGAGCAAAGGCCTGCGTGCCTCCCTCTCGCTTTTCTCAGGATTTGCCCACCTCAACAACCTTCAGAAATCGCGTCTCTCGAAAGACATTGAACAGGCCCGTCTCCAGCAGGCACGCCTGGAACTTGGCTGCAATGTCCAATTGCAGTTTCTCAGTCTGCTCAAAAGCCGAGAAAACCTCAAGACCGCCCTTGAATCCGTAGAACGCATCCAGACCCAGCTCAAGGCCGCCGAAGCCTTTGCCAAGGAGGGTATGGCGCCATATGTCAATGTGCTACAGAATCAGGCGGAGCTTGCACGTGCTCAGCAGCAGGTAATACGTGTCAACAACGACATACGCAACGCCGAGGTGCAACTCAACCGCTACCTCGGCTTTACTCCCGACTACCGTGCACGTTATGTTGGCAATCTCAAGGATTATTCCTCTCACGTCGGTTATTCCGAGGAAGAGGCCGTGAAAACCGCCATTCGCCTGCGCCCCGACCTACAGATCGCACAAAAAACTGTAGAAGTGGCCTACAAAGACATGCATATTGACATGGGGCAGTTTTTGCCACGGGTGGATGCCACCTATGACAACATGAGCGTGAGCAAAGAGTACGACAGCTCGGCATACGAGGGATATACACGCAACTACTGGTCTACGGGGCTGAGTTTTTCATGGGACATTTTTTCGGGCGGCAGCGCCGTTTTTGCTTCCCTGGGAGACCGCAAAAAGGCCCAGTCCTTACAAAAGGATTTTGAAGACGCACTTTCAGGCGCACGTGCGGACGTAATCCGCTCCCTGCTGGACATCAATGCCGCCAAGGAGCTCATCGTCACGTCCCGCAAGGGCGTAGAGGCCGCCCGTGAAAGCTATGACATGGCCAACAAGCGTTACCTGACCAGCATAGGCACCATCACGGAGCTGCTGGACGCCCAGCTCAGACTGACGCAGGCCGAGGACGACGCAAGTCAGGCGCTGGCCGAATATCACGGAGCTCGTGCCAGATTCTTCTATCATATCGGTCGAGAGAACCCCGGTCTGAAATGAAAACCTTCTTCTGCCAAACAAAGGAAACGACGTGCTTTTGTGGCCCAGTGCCAGCGGACTAAACAAGTATATGCGTCGTTTTTTTTGTTCGGCGGCAAAGTCTCTTTTTTGGCGAAGGCTGGTACAGAAACTGTTTTTCCATCAAGAAAGGCAGCTGCGACCAGTTCTTGCACCTGTGTATGCCGTGCTGAAAATCCTTTCGGTCACGTTCCGACGGGAAACCACCCTGTTTCCCCAAACTTCCAATCGAACTTCAGGGCAGCACTCCTTCGGGTTATCGCGCAAGACGACAGCATCAGACCTGATAGACCACTCCTACTACGCCCAACAAACGGGAACACACTTTAGCGACCGCATTCAGGCATACTCCCATTTTAAAAAATACGGTCAGGCTGCCGGTCTCAACCCTTCCCCTTTTTTCTTCACACGCTGGTATCTTTGGCAGAATCCGGAAGCGACTGTCTGGCCTTCCGTTCTTGACCACTTTGCGCGTTTCGGCACCCTCTCGCTCCTTGAGCCGGCACCCTTCATTGACAGCGTTTCCTTCTTGCAGACTCATAAGCAATATCCCTCCATGGTAGAGGCACTTGCCGCGATGGCACAAGGTAAGGAGATCTCGGTCTCCCCTCATCTGGATGATCATTGGGCGGCACTGCGCAAGAGCCAGCATAGCCTGCGTCAATCCATACGTGCACAATACGTGCGACGCTCTCCCAGTCACCGTCGACGTCTTGTATGGGTGCAGGCCGGGCCACGCTTCATCGCCACACGCCAGCTGGGGCTGGAGGATGCACGCCGGTGGGATCTCATGTGCAACTGGTACAGTTATGACGTAAGAGATATACCTGATGATTGTCCGGGAGAGATACACCTTCTACAACCTGGCACTAAAGCTACCGGCATAGATCATGTACTTCGTCATGACCCTTCTCTGCTGGAACGTTACGATATGCTTCTTTTTCTGGATGATGATCTCTTTTTCTCCCCGGGAGCTATTGATCGCCTCTTTGACATAGCCGGAAACGAAGGCTTTGACCTTTTTCAGGCTGCCCTGCTGCCAGGCTCCAATGGCTCATGGTTGGATCTGTACCGCAAAAAAGGCCAAAGC
>JAGAEE010000129.1 GCA_017613295.1 Desulfovibrio sp.
GTAGGAGCGGTCCCCCGTCATCAGCAGGTGCCCAAGCGGTGCCTCTCCGTCGATGTCAATGACGGCACTCTTCACCACATTGACTCTGCCTGACCATGAGAGCCAGCCGTCCACGTCATGTTTGAATATTGTCCGGCACACGCCGCTGAGACTTGCCACCTTGGCCGTTGTCTTCAAAGGCTCAATACACCCGCGCTGCAAATCACAGTTGACAGCCACCTGTGCCTGTGTCTGATCCAGCAGCCGTGGAGTTGTTCGTGGCACTTCTCCGCCAAACGTCGGTATGATAATCGTAGGCATAGCGGCTATCCTACCTTGAAGGCGACGCCGCCTATGAAATAGTGACTGTTCGTTCCAGATGAGGAATACGAATCCGTGATGTTGGCCTTTGCGCCGGATGCCAGTATTTCAAATCCTGTTTTGTAGGTATCCGTAACTTCGTCAGCGCTGTCGTAATGCTGCGTGATGCTTCTGGCTATGTAGACATAAAAGCAGGCCCATGTGCCGGACTCGGAAGGTGCATAACCATCAGTGCTTGGCCTGTAGGTGGAATTATTTGATGTGCCACCTACCATCGGTCTGATGGTGGAAGTGCGCATCATGTTCCCGCTAGCACTGCTTCCACTACCACCGCCGGCAGTGCTGGACAGCTTCAAATTGCATGTGATGTCGTCCGTGCCGTTGAAATCAAACGAGCCTGTGACGTCGCCTTCAAATGTGACAGAACACGTCGTTGACAGCGAAGTGGCTGTATCGGCACTGGCCGCGTGGATGGCCTCCTGCACCGTTTCGTTCAGGGTGCCGTCTTCGTTGCGAACAACGTCAAGCCGACGCCACGCGGTCCATGAACCGCCGGAGGGCGCCCAACGTGCCCATACCTGCAAGTCTGGATCGACGTTCGTGTCAACCCGAACCTGCAAAGGTACATTGTCGCTGGCCTTCCAGTGCAAGCCGTAATACTTCATGGCGCTGCCCTCGTTTTTTGAGGGAAAGCGTACCACAGGTTTTTAAGGCTTGAGGACTTATACCCAGGTATTGGGGGGGTATAGGTGGGGTATTTGGGGGCTTGACAGGATTTTTGAATTATGCCTGTGACGAGTTATTCATCTTTGTCTGGATTTGATGGCCGAACTAACACCAGCCTATCTAGCGCACTGCCAGCACTTTTCCAACCCTTGCAGTGCTGCATATAACCAACAAAACTCGCCATACAGCTTCGCACAGTAGCCAAATCCACGCGCCCTTTGGCGTAACATCGAGAAATCCCTTTGAAGCGTCTTGCTGCACGACGAACATTGCGTTTGCGTGGAAGCGTGTGACTTATCCAATGCCGGTAACCGGCAAAATCTACACCGTGGCTTGCCGGAAACACGTCTGTCTTTGAATTAAGAGACAAATGCAGTTCGCAGGCAATAAAGTCGCGTATATCAGCCAGCATTTTCCATAATACTGTCTTATCGTTGTGAAGGATGACAAAATCGTCCATGTACCGCACATAGTATCGCACGCCAAGTTTATCCTTGATGTGGTGGTCCAGCACGTCCAAATAGGCGTTGGCGAAAAGCTGACTTGTCAGAGCACCAAGTGGCAGACCACGCCCATTCTCAATGCAGCTGCATCCGGTCACCAATCTTCGGATTAACGCCAAAACCTTTTTGTCTCCGATGATTCTGGAGATAATGCCAAGAAGAATCTCATGGTCAATGGAGGGAAAGTACCTGCTGATGTCGGCTTTGAGCACGTAAAAACGATCCCACTTTTCTTGCGCTGAACGCAGCATGTGTGTCAGCCATGTGCTGGCTGCATGGGTTCCTTTGTTCTTACGGCATGCAAAAGAACAGTCCATGAAACGGCGTTCAAAATACGGCAGGATAACCTGAACGATGGCATGATGTACAACCCTGTCAGCAAAGCATGGAGCGTGAATAGTCCGGTGTTTTGGTTCAAAGACGTCAAACACACGGTACTGTCCAGGCCACCATTTCTCTGAATATAACAGGTCGCGGATGCAGAGCAGGTTTTCTTCAAGCCTTGAGTTAAAAAACAGGACGGCCTTGTAGCAGCGCTTGAAACGTGAAGCGTCGTGTGCTGCCAGTAGAAGGTTTTCCCAGGATAATATGCTGTCCCATAGATGTCTGGCCGTCTTAGGCATAGCTGTCCATGATAGGGTACCCCTGCGCCACGTTCTCCAAATGGTTGGTTACTTGCCGCGCAGGGGCGCTGTTATTTCCCTCATTCGCAGGAGGGGGGAGACAGAACCCTTTTCCCCAGGCACTGTCCACACACCCATGGGCATGAGGCTTCAGGCTTGTGGAGGAGAGCGAGACGAAAGCCGTTATTCGCATTGGCGTTGGTTCGTGCATTATTCAGATTGAGGGCGAACGGGCCGACATTAGCACCATTATTCCAATTGCCACCACGGAACGCGAGAGAATCTGTTCTGTCCCCTGTCAACGGGTTTTCTTCAACCCGCCAACAATTTTGCCAATCTCCACGAGTTTCTCAGAGATCGGTTCATAACGTTTTTCAGGAATTGCCTTGAGTCGTATGCCAAGTCGTATCATGGCCAGCAGCACCTTGGCCTTGACGTCCACCAGGTTGAGGAGATTGTAACGCGGCCCAGTGTGAAGGGATAGCTGCACCAGTGCGGCCTCGATCTCCCAGACGAGAGCCCTGATATCCGCGCCAAGGGTGAATTTTTCACCCTTTGGCATGTCGCGCAGCACATTGGCAAACAGGTACTGGGCCATGTCCTCCCATTTCTGCTGCAGGATCAAGCCGCCATGGTCATCCACAGACAAGTCCTTCGAAGATGCTATTGACTTCAGAGTATGCAGCGATTATTTCTCTTTGTGAGGGCGGCAGTGCTGCTAACACCGCCGCCCTTGGCGCGAACCCCGCGCCTCCCCAAAACTTTTTATGGTTTTAGGTCTAGCGGCCCCGGTTTCACTCAACAGCTACCGGGGCCGTCCTCTTTTTCTACGTCTAGCCCCAAAATCGGAGCCAGAGCATAAAAACGAAGAACACTGCTTCGGCAGTGAGCTCGATAGTCATGCTGATTTTCAGCATAGGCCATCACCATCCCTTGGGGCAGGATTGCGCCTGTTTGGGGAGGCCTAAACACAATATCTGAAAATCAACCGTCCCTCAACAAATGAGTCCGGCCCATTCGCGCTGGACCGGACTCGAAAGAACCGTGCTAGGAATCCTCCGCCTTCAGGCGTGGGAGGATGTCAATGTCGTGCCTCCGGCGGCAGTTGCCGTCCAAGTCGTTCGCTCTCAAAGCTCTCACGGCAGTGATTCTTATCTCCTAGAATTTTTGCCACGCGGTCCAGCAGACGTTGCGGCCAGTGTCTCACATTGGCTACATGCCAGCGCCATGCGCGGCTAGAAACTGTTTCATCAGGCCAGCCCCCGGCCAATGCGTTGAGCAACTGGTCGAGGGCTATTAAAACAGACTTGCCGTAGGACAAATCACCGGGCATTACACGTCTGCGAAGCTGATTTGTACGGCGTTAAGAGCATCAAACGTGGCGGCATTTTCGATGCCGGAACGAAGTTCCCACTTACGGGCATAGAGCGCCTGTCCGTGGGCTATGACTTCCAGCCGCATGGTTTTTAGCTGATCAAGCGTTACCTCATGGAACGAATTGTCAGCCGCACAGAACGTGGCCTTATCAACATCTCCTGCTTCCATGCTGGAAATAAGACCTTCGAGGTCCCGGTTAGCACGCTCGTTGGCGTCGATGGCAAAACCGACGTTGCTGTAAACAACACCATCAGCCTCAGCAGCCAGCCATGCGTCGTGCAGCTCAACCAGCTTGCGGGCTTTTGCCTCGTCCAGTATAGGGCAGCCGTCAATCACATCCCAGCCTTCTCCTTCCATGGATTTCATCGCCGTCTGGCCTGAAGCGAGTATAGAGCCGAATTCTTTTTCCAGTGCTGCAAAGTCAGCATCGCCTCGTCTGACTTCGTGTGGACAGCCGCGATCTTCAAGATAGGTGTCATTATCAACCATCGTGGTTGTACGGAACGAATAACTCATTGTATGCCTCCAAAAAAATTTGTGTCGACCGCCTTCGGCGGTTTTGTTTTTGGGAGCGTCGCCGGGGCTTCGCCCCCATGGTTGGTCGTCACTTGTATGATGGCCTGCGGTCAGGGTTTCAGGTTATCAGGATTCAGGGCATCAGGAATAAAAAGCGAGACGAAAGCCGCTAAACGCATAGGCGTTGGTTCGTGCAAGATACAGAGCGAGGGCGAACGGGCCGACATAAGCACCATAATACCAATAGCCACCACGGAACGCGAGTCGTTCGGTCAGCGTGCATACCCAGAATCCGCCTTGGACGTCGGTCGCAACTGGCATAATCCCTAGTATTTTGCAAATCTCTGGAATTGTCACACCAGACTTGGCGGCAACGTCCTTCAAAAGATTATAAAAATATCCCTTCACATTGGGATTTTCGACTGCAGTATTCATACGCACGCCAGTTTGGGACTGCCACCCTGTTCGTGTATCTGGGGCAGTACCGTCAAACTTCAGTGTATTGGCCGTACCGGGGGATACAAGAGAACCGTCCTGCAAAATGGCCTTCCACGCTGCACTGGAC
>JAGAEE010000130.1 GCA_017613295.1 Desulfovibrio sp.
AGGCTCAGCGGGTCAAAGATATGGTCCACAGGCTCCGCAGCGCAAATCGGCCTGAATACCGACAACATCCCCTGGTGTATCGCCCCTGGGGCAGTTATGAAACCCTTGCCCTGGACAGACGTTTTCAAGTCAAGCGCATCGTTGTCAACCCCGGAGCCGAACTTTCCCTTCAGATGCACCATCACCGTGCCGAGCACTGGGTGGTGGTCAGCGGCACGGCAGAAGTGACCAACGGCGACGATGTGCGGTTGCTTACCGAGAATCAGTCCACATATATTCCCGTGGGAATGAAGCATCGTCTCAAGAATCCGGGGGTCATCCCTCTGGTGCTTATTGAAATTCAGTCCGGTTCGTATCTTGGGGAAGACGACATCGTGCGTTTTGCCGACGTCTATGGACGCAACTCTAAAATCTGACACGTTTGAGGACGATCACATGGACCACCGTCTCGCATCTTTCAAGGCTTACGACATCCGTGGACGCGTACCCGAAAACTTGGACGCCGAATTGGCTTTTGCCCTGGGCCGGGCTCTGGCTGAGGTTCTCCCGGCACATTCGGTTGTTGTGGGGCGTGACGTCCGCCTTTCAGGCCCTGTACTGCGTGACGCGCTTGTTTCAGGTTTGTCAGCCGCTGGCGTGCACGTGACGGATATCGGCCTTTGCGGCACTGAAGAGATATACCATGCCGCTGCTAGGCCCCCTTCCCCGAACGCGCCCTTTGACGCTGGCGTCATGATCACGGGAAGCCATAATCCGGCGGATGAGAACGGTTTTAAAATCGTCCGTGGCGGGGCCATCCCCGTGAGTGGCGATTCCGGTCTGTACGCCATACGTGATCGTGTAGAGGAGATCCTTCACGAACAGCTTTCGTCAGGCGCTATGCCCACTCCTTCAGCGAATGCCGCCTCATTTCGATCAGAATATGTACGATGGCTGTTGCGATACAGTGGTTTTGAGGGCTTTGATTCACCGAAGAAACGCCTCAAAATTGTGGCGGACTCTGGCAACGGTTGCGCAGGTCTTGTGCTTTCAGAACTTACAAACCATTTGCCTTTTGAGATCGTCCCTTTGCATTGGGAGCCGGACGGCCATTTCCCCAATGGCGTGCCCAATCCCCTGTTGCCGGAGCGCCGTGCCGCTACCTCCGCAGCCGTTCGCGAGGCCGGAGCCGATATGGGAGTGGCCTGGGACGGTGATTTTGACCGCTGTTTTCTCTATGACGGGGAAGGCCGCTTTATTGAAGGCTACTACTGTGTGGGACTTCTGGCGGCCGAGCTGCTTCGCGGTCATCCTGGAGCGAAAATCGTGCATGACCCGCGCGTCTACTGGAATACCCGCGAAATGGTGCTGGCCGCAGGAGGTCGCCCTGTCATGGGCAAGACCGGGCATGCTTTCATCAAGGAGCGTATGCGTGCGGAAGACGCCCTGTACGGTGGAGAGATGAGCGCCCACCATTACTTCAGGGATTTCGCCTATTGCGATTCCGGCATGCTGCCCTGGCTGCTGGTGGCATCTCTTTTGCAACGCACAGGCCGTTCATTGGCGGAACTTGTGGCCGAGCGCATGAACGCCTATCCCTGCAGCGGAGAGATAAACCGTCGCGTGTCAGACCCCAGGGGGATTCTGGAACGGTTGCGTGACCATTATGCCCCCGGTGCCGTACATGAAGATCGTCTGGATGGCATCAATCTGGAATTCCCAAACTGGCGCTTCAACGTGCGGATGTCAAACACGGAACCGTTACTGCGCCTCAATGTGGAGACCCGAGGCGACAGGCCCCTTCTGGAAGACAAGACCGCCGAGCTCCTCAAGTGGCTGGAAGATCACGGTGCCATAGTGGCGTGATCGTTATCCTTCCTGGTAAAGGTGAGAAGCCCGGGGAAAGGCAGGGTCGGACGACGAATTTAAATCCATGAACGATGTCTTTAACCGTCCGTCAATTCAAGTATTATAGTGGGATAGTATTGATATAGAGCTTTTTGATTGTCGTGGCATAACAAGTCAATGGGTTAGTTTAACAGGGCTTTTATGAAATGTTAAGCTAAATTTAACGTATAGATGACGGGTCTGTCATGCTGTTATGAATATATGAAAAAATATATAAATATAATAGTTTTTTATTTACCTCAATTTCATGTCATAAAAGAAAATGAAGCAATATATGGTAAAAATTTTACAGAATGGAATAATGTAATCCATGCCAGAAAATTATATGATTGGCATTATCAACCACATATACCACATAAAGATTTTGGTTATTATAACTTATTAGATGAAGATTTTATTATTAAGCAACATAATATCGCTTATAATTATGGTATTAATTGTTTCTGCTATTACTATTACAACATGTCAGGAAGGCCATTGCTATTCGAACCATTACATATAATAAATAAAAATAATATTATAAAAAATAGATTCTGTCTTTGTTGGGCGCACCATAGCTGGTATTATAATAGAGATAACAAGTATAATATTTTTATAAAACAGGATTATAGAATAAATAATATAGAATATATAGTATCTGATATATCTAAATATATATTGAATAAAAGATATATAAAAATTGATGGTAAACCTTTGTTTATTATTTTTTCTCCTGAAAAAATACCAAATGCACAAGAATATATTGATGCTTTTCGTTATTACATAAAGAAAACATTTATCAAAGAGATACTCATAGCTGGCGTTGAAGCTTTTGCCGATGTGGAACCATCCGCATTAGGCCTTGATTTTATGATTGAATTTGCTCCTAACTGGGTAAACGACGCTTTGCTTTCACCATCAGGTACGTATCCACGCATATATGACTACAACAAAACAGTCAACTTTATGATCCACAAGGATATCCCGAATTATATACGTTTACGCTGTGCCTTCCCCGGATGGGATAACACTCCAAGAAGAGGTAACGATGGAATAATTTTTCGTGGAGCAAACACAAAAACATTCAAGTTGCATCTCGAATATCTAAAAGAGTATACCTCCTTACTGCAGCCAAAAGGATATAACTATATATTTATCAATGCTTGGAACGAATGGGGAGAGAGCTGTCATTTGGAACCTGACATGCAAAATGGGTATGCCTACCTCAAGGCAGTACAATCTGTTTTTACGTTGCATAGTTTTTGAGCCAATGCAGTCAAGGCTGCTAAAAAAACACTTACTTGAACGAGCACACAAATAAAGCCCATCGGGGAGTTTTTTCTGATGGGGCTAGTTCAATTTGATCTGACAGCAGCCATTTGCCAAAGAAAAATGGCGAATTGACCGCGCTCACAGGCACGCCTCTGCCTGTTGTGAAAGGCCAAGAAGGCGTCGGGCATCTCGCACGTCCACGGCAATTTGCCGCTTGAGTTCCTCGACTGAGGCAAAACGCCTTTCGCCACGCAATCTGTTCACAAATTCAAGGCGCATGGGGCATCCATACAAATCCCGTCCGCCTTCCAGCAGAAAGCTCTCCACGCCAAGAGCGTTTTCCCCGAAGGTGGGTTTTCTTCCCACGCTCGTGACGGCGGGCATCACTCCACCTTCTACAGTGGCCCGCGTGGCGTAAACACCTTCGGCGGGCAGCAGCACGTCCGGTTGGCGCTGGTTGGCTGTGGGGAATCCCAGACCCGCACCTCTTCCGTCGCCGTGCAGTACTTCTCCGGTGAATCCATGCCATCGGCCCAGCAGCGTTGCGGCCCTGGCCACGTCCCCCTCGGCAATGAGCTTGCGTAAGGTTGTGGAACTGACCACCATGCCTCCCGCAGGCACGGCGCTGAGCTGCTCCACCGCAAAGCCGAGCAGGGCGCCCAATTCGCCGAGTACGCGGGCGGTGCCGCCCCTGTTGTGTCCGAGGGTGAAATCGTAGCCCACCACAAGATGGCGCAGGCGCAGTGGCACAAGCATGTCGCGCACGAAGGTTGCGGCCTCCATGGCCGCCAACTTGGGTGTGAAGGGCAATTCAATGACGTGAGTCACGCCCAGGGATTGCATAAGGGTGAAACGTTCCTCACGCGTGGTCAGGGGGCAGTGACCCCGATGAGGGGAAAGAACCTGGCGAGGGTGGGGCCAGAAGGTCATGACAATGGGGGTAAGGCCCTCAAGTCTGCTGACCTCCAGCGTACGGCGAATCAGGGCCTGGTGACCGAGATGAACCCCGTCGAAATTGCCGATGGTGATGGCCGAACCTTGTACGAAATCATGCTCATTGATAGAATGGAATATCTGCATCATACGCTGCCGAGTCAAAAAGTCTTCAGAAAAGGCGTTCAAAGAGAAATTTGTAGGTTTTGCGCATGTAAAGTACCATCCTGAGCTGGGCACTTTTTGCGGCACGCGTGTCACGGATGGAAAAAGAGCATAAATGGCGCGCGATCTCGGTAAAATCCGCATCGCCGTGTGGCTTCAGCATGGCCCAGTATTCGCCGCCACGGGTGAGCAGACGCGTGCTCTGTTCGTCAGTGTGTTCGTGGGCGTAGGCAGAGCAAAATACCTCAAACATGCGGTCGGCATCCTGTGGAAATGAACGGGTCAGGGCCAAGCGCCAGAGGGCTATGAACATGCCGCCCAATTCGATTTTCATTTGACGCCGTAGCATGAATTGAAAACGACCGACCTCAAGCACGAGCATCGCATCAGAAAAATCCGCGTCGTTCAGCAGCGCGGTAAAATTGTCCAGGGCGGTACGCACGGCCTCCATGGGAGCCGCATAAGGCGGAGAGATGGGGAATTTGTGGCCGTCGGAAATCCGCATGCTGTTTTCGTCCAGGGACGCCTAATTTGTCACGGAATGTACGGATGAAGCAACCGCTTCCTCTTTTGGAGGCCGGTGAGAGGAGCGATGTCGAGGTCTGCGACGGGAGCGGCCTGAATCGTCTTCGCCTTTCGTAGGCTCTCCATTCCCTTGCAGGGCTTCAGCCGTACCGCGTGTTTCGTCAGGAGCGGCGCCTTCATCTGAGGGCTTTTTTTTGCGTGAACGTCGTGAACGTCCGTGCCCTTTGCCGTGAGTGGGAGGGGCCTCGTCGGGGAGGCAGCGTCTGCCCAGTGTTTCTTGATGGTAGGCGTCCAGCAGCATGGCTAGAAGCAGACCGTTGTCTTCTTCGTCGCTCTGGTTTGCCAAATCCCGTGCCAAGGGGGCGTAGCGGGCCACGCGCATTCGTTCCAATCCGGTAAGCGAGCGAAAACGGGCTTCAAGCAGGGCGGTCAGACGTGAACCAGCCACGCGGGCCACGTCTTCGTCAGTGGGAAGTGGCAATTCACGTAAGGTGAGCCTGAAGTGTCTGGCAATGCGGTCCAGCTCCATACGTTGCATGACGTCTACCAGTGAGATGACGGTTCCGGCAGCTCCGGCACGGCCGGTTCGCCCTGCACGATGAATGTAGCTCTCGTGGTCTTCGGGGGGTTCGTACAGAAACACATGTGACAGTTGCGGAATGTCAATGCCCCTTGCGGCCACATCAGTGGCCACGAGGTATTGCAGCGTCCCTTTGCGGATTTTTTCCAGCACCGATTCGCGGCGTGATTGTGAAAGGTCGGAGGAAAGTTCGTCGGCATTATAGCCAAAACCTTTCAGAACTCCCGTGACATAATGCACATTGGCCTTGGTATTACAAAAAATCATGGCCGAAGCCGGATTCTCCGTTTCCAGGAGGCGCACCAGGGCGCGATCCTTGTCCATGGGCTTCACTTCGCAGAACAAGTGCTGCACCTCGGCCACATACACTTCCTTGCAGGAGAGGGAAAGCATGGACGGTTCGGTCATGAATTCCCGCGCCAGCCTGAGCACGTGTGGAGGATAGGTGGCCGAAAACATGCAGACGTGAAGGAGGCCGTCTGGCAGATAGCGCTGGATTTCCTTCATGTCAGGATAAAAACCGATGGAAAGCATGCGGTCCGCCTCGTCAAAGACCAGCTCGCGCAAATCCCCGAGGTCAAGAGTGTGCCGCAGAAGATGATCCAGAACGCGCCCGGGTGTGCCCACGATGAGCTGCGCTCCCTCGCGCAGGGCCTCTATCTGTTTTTTGTATCCGACACCGCCATACACGGCGACTGTGCGGACGCCCGTATCCGCCAGGATGGCGGCGGCTTCGCGTTCTACCTGCAATGCCAGTTCGCGTGTGGGGGTGAGCACAAGTGCCTGCGGGCACTTGAGTTCCGGCAGAAGGTTGGGCAGCAGGGGCAGGAGGTAACATCCCGTTTTGCCACTGCCCGTACGTGACTGCACCATGATGTCGCGTCCAGCCAGCAGATAGGGCATGGCCAGGGACTGCACGGGCATCAGGGTATGCCATCCAGCACGGGTGACGCCAGCTTTCACGTCTGCGGGCAGGTCTTCGAGGTTCATGCGTGGCAGGGGTTTATCCGGTTGGGAAATGGACAGTCCGTCCATCACTTCCGAGGTTATGGCATTGTTTGCCGACACGCTTTTGGCGTCAGACTGGAGAGTATCTTCAGACATGAGGTGTCCTGCGGATTCGCGTCTGTGTGCCGCATTGATACACGGGCCGCAGACTGAAAGCGCCCCGGAAAACGACGGGGGCGTCTGCGGTCGGCAAGGCTGGTGTACGCGACTCTGTATAATTGATTTGATGTATTAAATATACTATAGCCCTATGGCCCTGGCAACGCAAGCTGTACGTCGGTCAGCGTGCGCATCATTTTTAAGGAGGAGCGCATGGCCCAGAACGCTCTCGATATCACAGAATTCATGCCTGATTTTCACAAGGGCCTGGTGCCCGCCATTGCCCAGGATTGCACTACCGGGGAGGTCCTCATGCTTGCCTACATGAACGAGGATGCCTGGCGCAAGACTGTGGAGACAGGGGAGGCCCACTACTGGAGTCGCAGCCGACAGGAACTCTGGCACAAGGGAAGCACGTCTGGCAATGTGCAAAAGGTTCAGGCCCTGCGGCTGGATTGCGACAGCGATACCGTATTACTGCTTGTGGAGCAGGTGGGAGGGGCCGCCTGCCATACCGGACACCGCTCCTGTTTTTTCAGGGAATGGCGCGACGGGACCGTGCGGCCTTGCTCTCCTCAAGTTTTTGACCCAAAGAAGGTCTATGGCGAATGAGCCGGCCACCTTGCGGCAAGTATTCATGCTTCAAAAATTTCCCCCTGAATGGGCATGTTTCAAACAATCAAGGATTTTCAGATGAACGATGCAACAACTCCCATCATCAAGCTCGGCGTGCCCAAAGGGTCGCTGGAGGAAGCCACCATCAACCTTTTTGAGCGTGCCGGCTGGAAGATCCGCAAGCACACGCGCAACTATTTCCCCGATATCAATGATCCGGAAATCACGGCTTCCCTTTGCCGTGTGCAGGAGATTGGCGAATATATTGTCGCCGGTGTGCTGGATGCGGGCATCACGGGGCTGGACTGGCTTTATGAGCGCAATCACGAGGACAAGGTGGTGCGCATTTCCGAGCTTGCCTATTCCAAGGCCTCCAATCGGCCCTGCCGTTGGGTTTTGGCCGTGGCTGGTGATTCACCCTACAGGCGACCCGCCGATCTCGCTGGCAAGCGCATCGCCACAGAGCTGGAAGGGCTTACCCGCCGGTATTTTAACGATAAGGGCGTTCCCGTGGAGGTCTTCTATTCCTGGGGAGCTACCGAGGCCAAGGTGGTGGAAGGTTTGGCCGACGGCATCGTTGAAGTGACGGAAACCGGCACCACCATCCGCGCCCACGGACTGCGTATCATCGACGAGGTCATGGTTTCCAGCCCGGTGCTCATCGCCAACAAGGCGGCGTGGGAAGATGCACGGAAGCGCGCCAAGATACAGCAGCTCGACCTGCTTCTTCAGGGCGCCTTGAGGGCCGAAAATCTTGTGGCGCTCAAGATGAACGCCCCGGCAAGTCATCTGGACGCCATATTGGAAATGCTGCCCTCTCTCAACTCGCCCACCGTGTCACCCCTGCGTGACTCGAGCTGGCTTTCCGTAGAGACCGTTGTGCAGATCGATGTGGTGCGCGACCTCATACCCCGTCTGCGCATGGCCGGTGCCGAGGGTATCATCGAATACGCCCTGAACAAGGTCATCTGAACATGCGGGGGCTGTCCCTCAGATAAGGAGTCAAGCTCATGGACGACGCGAGTAGGGAGTTCCTCGAGAACCTGCCGGAGTTGCAGCCCGGCGCGACCTTCTGTTTCGACTGTAATCCCGAAGTCCCCTGTTTTAACCAGTGCTGTGCCGAACTTACCCTGCCGCTAACGCCTTATGACGTTCTGAGGCTGCGGCGGCACATGGACAATATGCCCAGTGAGGCATTCCTTGCCGATTTTACCACCATGCGTTCCTTTCCCGAGACGGGCTTTCCCCTCCCCATGCTGCGTATGCTTCAGGGCCCGGGCGAACCCTGCCCCTTTGTGACGCCCGGCGGATGTGCCGTTTACGAGGACAGGCCCGGCGCCTGCCGCTTCTACCCGTTGGGACGGGGCACAAAGATGGCCGAAGACGGCGTTGCGGAACG
>JAGAEE010000131.1 GCA_017613295.1 Desulfovibrio sp.
GGCAGCGGGCATGGACACGGCTTTTGAAGACAACCTGGCGCAAAACCGGCAATACCTGACCTCCATGCTGCGCAATCTGGCCAAAGGGGGTTTTGAATGCCAGCATCTGGTCACGGCCTGCGGGTCCTGCCGTGATGGGCTGGAACGCCTCCACCTGGAAACGTCCTTCCCCCAGCTGTCACAGCAAGATGTGGGGCAGCTTGTTCTTCCTCTTTTGAAAAACGTCAAGCGTCAGGCACCCCTTGATGGGGAAGGCTGCGCCATCTACCATGGGGCGTGCCGTTGTGAATGGGCTGGCGTGCATAAAATCAAGGGACAGGATCAGCTGGTCAGGGCCTTGCAGGATTTCAGTGGTGCCACCGTGCACCTCAACCCTGGATGTTGCGGCGAGTCGGGCATGGGGGCCATGACCTCGCCTGAGATTTACAACCTGCTTCGTTCCCGCAAGCAAATACGTCTGGCAGAGGCCTTCGGAGACTGCGACGGGCCTGTCATTGTGGGCTGCCCTTCCTGCAAGATTGGGATCGGCCGCTGTTGCATCAATCTGCGTGACAAGCGTCCCGTCCTTCATACCGTGGAATGGATTGCCGGTCAGATTGACGGCGAGGACCGACGCCAGAGTTTTCGGAAAAAGGTCAACGAAGTTCGCGGCGACGTGCGCGTGGTGGACGTTACGCGCGAACAAGCTGACTAGTTCCCCATTTTCGGCTTTGACAGGAATACTGAAAAGAGGGTGGCACCCGCAAGGAACCACCCTCTATGAGAAAATGTCGGTGGATAGATACTTGGGACAACGCCAAGTTGTCAGGCGTTGGCGGCCTTGAGCATCTCCTCAACCATGGAGAGAGAAGGTGTGGCGCCCGCGTCCAGCCCGCAAAGTCCGCGCACCGCCAGCATGAGCATGTCAAATTTCAAGGCAATCTCTGTGACGCCATTGTGAATAACGCAGGTGTCTCCCCGCATTGTCAGTTTGTAGGCATGCCGGGTGCGCTCCTGCCCGCAGGAACGTATGATATAATATACCTGCTCCTTCTGATCCGTCACATAGAGTCTTTGCCGTGTGAGCATGCCAAGACTTTCATCATACCAGGAACACTCTGAGAAAAGGCGACCACGGAAGGTAAAATCGCAGCCATTATCATGCTTTAGGCAAACGTCTTCCATGTCTTTCTGTACGTTCATTCATTCCCTCCACGGGCCTCTGCCTTAAGCGGCGTTCCCTATTCGATACAGGTGTAAGGTAGCACTGCACGGGAAGCCTTGTCAACAAATCGCAGCATGAAACAACAAGGCCGCATGTCTAAATTTTTATTTAATTTAGAAAGTTATAAAAAAAATGCAAAAATAAGCTCTTTTCTTTGCGGTTTTTAAAATGCCGTGCAAGGCGCGCTCAATGAGTGTCGCCGACTGGCGCCCCTGAGCGGCTGCGTCGCACAAAGGCGGCGTAGGCCCTTGCTACCGGCGAATCCGGGGTCATACAAACAAGATTTTTGCCTGAAACGGTGACGGGGTCTTGTATGGTCGTGCGTGGCAGGCGCCAGTCAGCTGTCGCGTCATCTGAGGCTTCAGACACGTCTAGTGTCACCAACCCCCTACGTCCCATGAGCAATTCCACTTTGACTGCTGTAAATACCGGTTTTTCCATAAAGGCATTGACGCGTTCCAATATCTCACCGCTTTGGAATTGCAGCTCCTGGAGCATCAGGCTGTCCTCGGCCCCAATGTGCAGAACGTCCCCGTGACGGCCCAAGGGTTGTGCCAAGTCGGCAAGCTCCGGCCCCATGACCATTTCCCAGTGTCGCCACAGCTGGCGCAGGCGTTCAAGAAGCCCTCCCTCTCCAGGGGACATGCCAAGTTTTTTGAGCACCGCAGGCATCACAGCGTCCATTTTCACAGGGCCGCTGTTCCCCGCTCTCTTGCGAAAGGAACGCATCACATGTCTCCCGCATTCCGGCACTGTGCAGGCAGTAGCGACGGTTGACCATATACATATATCTTGATATAGGCATCAAAGATTGCTGCTATATTTCGGACTGTCATGGCACTCACATATTTCAAGGCTCTTTCCGACGAAACCCGGTTGAGGCTCGTGCATATCTTGCGCCATTACGAGCTCTCCGTCAATGAACTCGTGCGCATTTTGGACATGGGCCAATCTCGGGTATCGCGGCATTTGAAGATACTGTCCGAGGCCGGTCTGCTGACCTCGCGGCGCGACGGCCTGTGGGCCTTCTATTCCGCTCCCCGCAGTGGTGAGGCCGGCGAGTTTTTGCGGTCTGTAATGCCCTTTGTCCAGTCCCAGGCGACACTGCATACCGATCTGCACATGGCCGCACAAATTCTGGAGGAGAGGGCGTTGAAAACCTGCCAGTTTTTCAACGCCATAGCTGAAGACTGGGACGAATTGAACCGAGAAGTTATCGGCACCTTTGACCTGCCTGGGGCCGTCTGTTCTGCCATGCCCGAAAACTCTGCCGTAGCAGCAGATCTTGGCTGCGGAACCGGTGCTGTGCTGGCCCGCATGCTTTTGCGAAGTCACAGCGTCATTGGCGTGGACGGTTCGGCCCGCATGCTGGAGATATGCCGTCGTCGGTTCACACCGGAAGATTTCGCCCGGGGACGAGTCTCCCTGCGTATTGGAGAACTGAGCCATTTACCCCTGCGCGACGGAGAAGCGCATTTTGCTTGCATTAATCTGGTGTTGCACCATCTTTCCGACCCAGCCGCAAGTCTGCAAGAAATCCGTCGAATCCTGAAACCCGGGGGCCATGTGTTCGTGGCGGATTTTCAACGTCATGCCAATGAGGCCATGCGTCGCCGTTACGGAGACCTCTGGCTGGGCTTTGATGAAGAACGTTTGTTCGATAACCTTGCCACGGCCGGTTTTACCCTTTCACGCTGCACAAAACAGGCAGTGCATCAGGGCATGACGCTACTGCTGATCGATGCCGTGGCCAGCTGAATTTGTGTTTCAATCTACGTCATTTATTGAGCGATAACATGAAGGAGAAATCTATGACTCAGGCGTTGAATCCGAATCTTGAGTACAAGGTTGCCGACATTTCTTTGGCTGATTTCGGCAAAAAGGAAATGCAGCTTTCCGAAAAGGAAATGCCCGGTCTTATGGAATGCATAAAAAAGTATGGTCCGCAAAAACCCCTGAAAGGTTTTAAGGTCACAGGCTCTCTGCACATGACCATACAAACGGCCATGCTCATCAAGACCCTGTACTCTTTGGGAGCGGATATACGCTGGGCTTCGTGCAATATTTTCTCCACGCAGGATCATGCCGCCGCTGCCATTGCCGCCCAGGGGATGGCCAAGGTTTTCGCCTGGAAAGGCGAGAGTTTGGAAGACTACTGGTGGTGCACGGAAATGGCCCTCACCTGGCCCGATGGCTCCGGGCCGGACCTCATTGTGGACGATGGCGGTGATGCCACCCTGCTCATCCACAAGGGCCATGCGCTGGAGGAAGACCCCTCCCTGCTGCAAC
>JAGAEE010000132.1 GCA_017613295.1 Desulfovibrio sp.
AGCTTGCTTTGGAGCGGCATTCCTTTCACTCCATCCTACCAAGTACGGCCAGGAACTGGTAAAGAGAATGGAAAGCGTTGGAGCAAAGGCTTATCTGGTTAACACCGGATGGAACGGAACTGGCAAGAGAATCTCCATCAAGGACACCAGAGGAATAATCAACGCTATCCTGGATGGCAGCATTGACAAGGCCCCTACCAAGAAGATTCCTTACTTCAACTTTGAGGTTCCAACCGAGCTTCCAGGAGTTGCAACCAATATTCTGGATCCAAGAGACACCTACGCTTGCTCTTGCCAGTGGGAGGAAAAGGCAAAGGATCTGGCAAGCCGCTTCATCAAGAACTTTACCAAGTTCACTACCAACGATGAAGGCAAGGCTCTGGTAGCTGCCGGACCACAGTTGTAGAATGTTATCTAATTCTGAAATATCAGAAGCAATCAAATTGATGGCTGCAGGAAAGAATCCTAGTGATTCGGCTCTTGCAGCCATTGTTTCATCGTCTGATTATGACGGTGAACTGGCATCTTGCGCAGACACTGCACGATGCGGGCGTGACGGGAGAAATGCTGTACAGTGAGAGCGGCTTCAAGGGCCTTATGCGACAGGCTGGTCGGTACGGCGCACGCTATTGTCTGATTCTTGGTCCGGATGAGGCAGCAGGGCACAATGTGGTTGTCAAAAATATGGAAAGTGGCGTGCAGGAATGTGTGTCGCAGGACAGGGCGTTACAATACCTTCAAACGGGAAATGACAAATGAGTGATATGAAAGATATAACGGAAGTTCAGTCACAGGACTTGCAGAAAGAACACCACAAATATGTTGTGGAACTGGGTGACTGGCAAAGGTCGCACAACTGTGGGCAGCTTTCCCTCAAAAATGATGGAGAGAGCGTATGCCTCATGGGTTGGGTGCAGTACCGCCGTGACCACGGGGGACTGATTTTTGTGGATCTTCGCGACCGCGAAGGTCTGACACAAGTGGTCTTCAGTCCTGACATAGCGCCAGAAGCTCACGAAAACGCGCATATTCTGCGTTCCGAATACGTATTGGCCGTCAAGGGGAGGGTTCGCCCAAGACCAGAAGGCATGGTCAACCCCAACATGCCTACGGGTGAGATTGAAGTGGTGGTTTTGGAGTGGAAATTGCTCAACACTTCCAAAACTCCGCCCTTTCCCATTGAAGATCGGACGGACGCTGGCGAGAACCTGCGATTGGCCTGGAGATATCTGGATTTGCGCCGGCCACGCATGCAGGCCAACCTGTTCTTGCGACACAAGGTGGCGCAGGCGTCGCGGCGTTTTCTTGACGAGCAGGGTTTTATAGAGGTGGAGACGCCCGTACTCACCAAGTCTACCCCGGAAGGAGCGCGTGATTTTCTGGTTCCTAGCCGTCTGAACAACGGTTCATTTTATGCGCTTCCGCAGTCCCCGCAGTTGTTCAAGCAATTGCTGATGGTAGCCGGTTTTGAACGCTATTTTCAGATAGTACGCTGTTTCAGGGACGAGGATTTGCGTGCCGATCGCCAGCCGGAATTCACCCAGGTCGATATGGAAATGAGCTTTGTGACCGAAAACCAGGTCATGAGCATGGCCGAGGGACTTGTGGCGCGCGTTTTTCACGATGTGATGGGTAAGGACCTTGAAACACCTTTTCCCCGTATGACGTGGGATGAAGCCATGAGCCGCTATGGTGTGGATAAGCCAGACACGCGTTTTGGTCTTGAACTGAAGGATATCACCTCCATAGTCTGCGGTTCAGGCTTCAAGCTTTTTGCCTCGGCACCCCTGGTCAAGGCCATGAAGGTGCCTGGGGGGGAAAAGCTTACGCGCAAGGAAATAGACGGTTTTACCGAATTTGTGAGAATTTATGGCGCCCAGGGTTTGGCGTGGATTAAAATTCGCGAAAACGAATGGCAATCTCCCATCGCCAAGTTTCTTTCTGATGAGGAAAGGCGTGGCATAGCGCAGGCTTTGGACGTCAATGTGGGGGACATTGTTTTCTTTCAGGCCGGAGAGCCGGCCATGGTCAACGCGGCCCTGGGCAATTTGCGTGTTCATCTTGGGGAATACCTCAAGCTTGTCCCCGAAAACAGCTTCAATTTCGTGTGGGTTACGGATTTTCCCCTTTATGAGTATGATGAAGAGGAAAAACGCTATGTGGCTTGTCACCATCCCTTCACGTCTCCGGCACCGGGACATCTGGACCTTATGTTGAGTGATCCGGCGGCGACCAGGGCCAGAGCTTATGATATGGTACTCAACGGTTGCGAGGTAGGGGGTGGCTCCATACGCATTCACTCCGGCGAGGTTCAGCGTCGGATGTTCCAGGCTCTGGGTTTTTCTGATGAGCAGGCCGAGAGTCAGTTCGGATTTCTCTTGCAGGCGCTAGATCAGGGAGCTCCGCCACATGGGGGCCTGGCTTTTGGGCTGGACCGTCTTGTCATGCTTCTCACTGGGGCTTCCAGTATTCGTGATGTGATAGCCTTCCCCAAAACACAGAAGGCCACTTGTCTCATGACAGAAGCACCTTCCACGGTATCCTCAAAGCAGTTGCGCGAGTTGGGTCTGTCTTTGCGTGAACAGGCTGGCGTCAAGTCGAAAAATGTGGTGTCTGCGGAGAAATCATGATTCTTGACATTGTGACCTATCCTGACCCGCGCCTCAAAGAGGTGTGTCAGCCTGTGGAAGAAATCACGGAAGAGATCCGTCAACTTGCCCAGGACATGCTGGAAACCATGTATGCGGCGCCCGGAGTAGGGCTGGCTGCACCGCAGGTGGGGAAAAATATCCGTCTTCTCGTCATGGATCCGGCCGGTAAGGATGAAGAGAAGCGACCCCGTATTTTGGTAAATCCCGAACTTGTGCTTTCCGGGGAAGAGACGGTCAGCGAACAGGAGGGATGCCTTTCTGTGCCGATGAACTATCGTGCCGACGTCAGGCGGTGGACGCAGGTACATTTGCGGGCGCAGGGTCTGGACGGAGGCTTTATAGAGGAAGACCTGGAAGACTTTGACGCCATTATTGTTCAGCACGAATACGATCACCTGGAGGGTATTCTTTTTATTGATAAGATCAGCAGACTGCGACGCACTCTCTATGACAACAAGGTGAAGAAATGGCTGAAGCGAAAACATGCCGCGTAGTCTTCATGGGTACTCCGGAATTTGCCGTACCCAGCCTTGAACAATTGGCGCAATGGCATCGCGGCCAGATTGTTGGTGTGTATACGCAGCCAGATCGACCCTCAGGGCGTGGTCACAAAATGACTCTTCCCCCGGTAAAGAAGGCGGCGTTGTCTCTCGGTTTTCCGGTTTTTCAACCCGCTTCATTGAAAAATAGCGAAGCTCTTGAACAGCTGGTCGCTCTGAAGCCGGACATCATTGCTGTCGCCGCCTATGGCGTCATTCTTTCGCAGGCTGTTCTTGATACGCCAACTTTGGACTGCGTGAACGTTCACGCGTCAGTATTGCCTCGCTACCGTGGCGCGGCACCCATACAACGCGCTGTCATGGACAGCTGGCTTCCCGGAACGGAAAGCGGAGTTTCCATCATGCGCGTCAGATACAAGCTGGATTCCGGCCCGGTCTTTGCTGTGGAGAAAGTCCCTGTCGGTGAGCATACCTATGGCTCGCTTCACGACGTTTTGTCAGTGAGGGGCGCCAAGCTTCTTGTGGACGTGCTGAATGACATACTCGATGGAAAAGCTCAAGCTTTTGAGCAGGACGAAAACGACGTCACGTATGCGCCCAAAGTCTCCCGGCAGGACGGTAAACTTTTTTGGACTTGTAGTGCGGCCCAAATTCACGCACAAATTCGCGGCCTCACTCCCAGGCCTGGCGCCAACGTCGTTCTACTTCCGTGTTCTGACAGCCATGTCCCGACCGTCAATGTTCGTCTTTTGCCAGGAAGAATCAGTGCAAGCGTGGGTGAGACTCAGCCCGGGACTGTATGGCATGACTCGGGAATTTTGCGTATTGCGTGTTGTGATTATTGGTATGAAATTGACAAGGTTCGTCCGCAAGGAAGAAATACAATGAATATTAAAGATTTTTTGAACGGAATATGGAGAAATTTACCGCAAGGTTTTTGCGGTTTTGCGCAAAATATCAATGACACGCCTTAACGCACTTTTTTTAGAACCTAGCTTTTTTTCATGGTAGCTCAATAGCAGGAATCCCTATGCCGCCTCGCCTTTTTCTCTCGACACACCCTTTTTTTGAGAGCGGCTCCATCAATGGGCGTAAGCAGGCCAACTCTGGATTCATGCGGACGCTTTTTGATCTTGACCCTTTTGATGAGTACCATTTTTTTGTCGACAATGCGCGTCTTCTGTCTTCGTTGTGGCAACCTCTTTCAGAACTGAGGGCTTTTCGACGTGCCGCAGTTCATGCCCATAGCGTGGTAGAATTGCCACAGGCCCTTGCCTCAACACGTTTTCATGTCTGCCATCTTTCAGATCCTATAGAAAGCTTTGTGCGTCTGGCGTTGTGTCGTAACAGGTTGTCACCGCACATTTTTCCCATTACAGCCCATAACCATACGTTGAGCTATGTACGTTACGCGTCAAGTTTTCAGGAATACTGCTGGAACGGCTGGTCACATGCTGACGTCATTGGCTGCAACTCTTCTTCGGCGAAGAGGGTTTTGTCGTCGTTTCTAACACATTTCAATACGTCGGGACATATGATTCCCTCCTTGAAAGTTATGCCCATGGGGGCGGATGTTCCAGATACCGAGCAAAATGCTGATAATCAACGTCTCGCGTGTCGCAAACGTCTTGGTGTTCCCGACAACGCTATTCTGGCTCTCTGTTTTGGGAGATTTTCTGCCGTAGACAAACTTGATCCCTTGCCTCTTCTTTTTGCCCTCCGTCGGGCCAGACGGCTTTGTCCCCAAATTGACATACGTTTGCTTTTTTCCGGCGCAAGCTCGGGAGAGGATTCCACGTATTCCGTGATTCCCTTGCTGGCCAAACATTTTGGCCTACCCGTCAACGTCTTGCCCAATCCCTCCGAAGAAGAAAAAGGTTCTGTTTATGCTGCGGCTGACATTTTCGTCTCGCCTTCTGACAACATTCAGGAAACTTTTGGACTTGCTCTTGTAGAGGCATTTGCGGCCGGTCTGCCTGTTATTGCTTCTGACTGGGACGGGTATAGGGATATTGTGGAACATGGAATCACGGGTTTTCTCATACCCACCATGACCCCGTATGCGACCCCGGATCTGGATTTGGATTCTCTCCTTCTTTTTGACAACCATTATCATTATCTTCGCGCACAAAGCACCTGTGTGGACGTTGACCTCATGGCAAAAGCATTGGCGCTTCTTTCCTCTGACGATCAATTTCGCACGAAAATGGGTTTAGCTGGCAGACAGATGGTCAAGCAGAAGTTTTCGTGGAAGGTATGTGTCGAACGCTGGGTTCGTCTTTGGGATGAACTGTGTTCACAATCTTGCAATGAAGAGGAGGAAAGGCGTCTGCGATCTTCGACACATCCACTGTTTTTGCCGTACGGGAAAATTTTTTCTGTTTTTGCTTCGTCACAACTTTCCGACACTGATCGCCTTTTTCTTACGGAACTGGGAAACATGTTTCTGCACCATGAACTCCCGTGGGAAAGCTTGTGCTCTTTGCGTTTCGGCGTCAGTGAGGAACACGTACGCCCTCTTCTCATTGCCGCGCGTAAAACGTGTACCTTGTCTCAACTTCTAAAAAAAAGTCGACTCCCGCGTCATCTCGCAGAGCGTCATGTTTTGTGGTGCCTGAAGCATGATTTGTTAGAGAGAGAGCACGAGGATATTCATTCTACCCTGCCTGACACACGCCATGTTTCGTAAATCGCCATTTTCGTTACCACGTCATTTGTACGGCGGTGGAAGAAAGCGTATTTTTATAGCTCTCATTCTGCTAACGTGTCTTTGTCTGTGTGCGGGTATCACACTCTTTTTTATCGTACCTTGGTGCGGGCTTTTTTCTCTCCCTGTCTGGCTGCCGGCCGTGAGCATTTCTTTTGGAATTTTCTCTGTTTTTACCCTGTTGTGGGTGTGTGCTTCACTAGTTTTTCATATTTATACCGGTCTTGCCTTTCCTGGCATATCCGGGGTACGTCATGCGGTCGTTCGTATTTTTTTGCCATTCATGGAATTCTTGGCGCGCATTTTACACATTGACCGCGACATGTTGCGCCGCAGTTTTATCAAGGTGAACAACGAGCTCGTGCTGGCGCAGTCGCGCCATGTTGAACCTAGGAGGCTTCTGGTTCTCTTGCCCCATTGCGTGCAACGTAGCTCATGCCCTTACAGACTGGTTTACAACATTGATAATTGCCACCGTTGTGGTCAATGTCCCGTGGGATATCTGCTCAAAATGCGTGACGATTATGGCTTCTGTCTAGCCATAGCCACCGGTGGGACCGTAGCCCGTCGTATTGTGGTACAGACTCATCCTCATTGCATTATTGCGGTTGCCTGTGAGCGTGACCTTACTTCTGGCATACAGGACAGTTATCCCGTTCCGGTATTTGGTGTTCTGAACAAGAGACCTTGCGGCCCGTGTATTGATACCATCGTCTCTCTTTCTGCTCTGGAGAATATTGTTTGTCTTTTCCTGAACCGTAAATCCCTTGCGGAAATTACTTCCCATGGCCTTGCCTGAAAATCGTTCACCTTCCATATCACGTCATTTTTCACGACGTGTGCTCGCCCTACCGTCTCATGCGCGTAATCTGGCTTTCAAGGCTCTTTTGCTTCTTGAAGAGGGCATGAACGCACAACAAGCGCTTTCTTCGATTTTTTCTTCCTATGCAGATGGCGGTGCTCAAGTTCTTAGCGCGAAGGACCGTCATCTGTGTTCGGACCTTGTGTACGGTTTTTTGCGTACTGAACGGCGCATTTTGGCGATTATGGATCTTGTTTTGCCCCGGCGAGGCAAGTTGCCCCGTCCAATGGTTCTCCTTTTGGGATTGGGCATATACAGCCTTCTTTTTCAAGACAGAATTCCTGATCACGCTGTGGTGTACACTACTGTTGAGAGCGTTCGTCATCTTTACGGTCGTGTGTTCTCAGGGGTGTGCAATGCGTGTTTGCGCTCTGTCATGCGCCAGCGCTCTGTCTTTGTTTGTCTCGAATCATTTGAAAGATTGTTCAATCTCAATTCCCTTGAGGCACGCGCCCTTTTCTATTCTGTCCCTTCTTGGGTGGCTCGTCTTTGGGACAAGGCTTATGGGCGTACCGTGGCTTTGCAGCTCCTCTCTCGTTCCTTTGAGCGTCCTTGGACGTCTTTTCGCGTGAATGCCAACAAACCCCTGGCAGTTGATCTTAAGCAAAATCTCATCACGCTTGGTGGTGTGTCTGTGAGTGAATGGGGAGTTGCCTTTTCACCAGGAAAAGTGCCTGATGAGCTGCAGGGAAAAGAACTCTCGTGGTGGATTGACGCTGGATATCTTTCCTTTCAGGCGTCTGGCTCTCAACGGGTGCTTGATTTTCTGGGGCTTGATTCATGGCGAGCCCCTGTCTGTGACATCTGCGCCGGTAGGGGTGGCAAGACCATGGCTCTTCTTGAGCGTGGAATCACTGTGCCTTTGTGTATGGACATATCGTACTCACGCCTTTTTGGGGTGACCGATGAATGTCACCGACTTGGCCTACAAGAGCCCCTTAGCTGCCTCGGAGATGCCACATTGCCTCCGCTTTCTCGCTGGGACGGTCATATTCTGCTAGATGCCCCTTGTTCTGGTTTGGGGGTTTTGGCTCGCCGTCCCGACATCCGGCGTCGTAGTGAAGATTCTCTTAAATTCTATACAAAGGTTCAAAGGGATTTGCTTCATAGTTGCGCTCGTCTCCTTCAACCAGGTCGTCAGCTGGCCTACGTGACGTGCACATTAAATCCCTCGGAGAATGAAAAATGTGTTTCCTTCTTCTTAGAGAATCATGCGGACTTTTGTCTTGTGAAGGAATGGCAGACGCCACATTCTCATCCCTGGCTTGAAGGCATGTATGGGGCTCTGTTGGAAAAACGAACTTAATGTCTGTTTTATGCCTCTGCGGAATGGCTGATTTCCAGGCTGGCTCCCCATTTTGTCATTAGATTCTTCAGCTCTTCGCTATTTTCGTAGGCGAACGTGATCCTGCCTTTTTCCTCGTCACCACTTATTGTTGCCCTGCATCCCATGAGGTTCCGTAAATTTTTTTGCCATTGCTTAATTGTCTGACTTTTTTTGCGTGTCAAACGCTTTGTCGTCGACGCTTGACCCTGTTCCCACGGCATAGACGAACGTGATTTCCACCAGGCAACGATTTCCTCGGCCTCTCGTACCGTCAGTCTGTGAGAGAGAATGCGTAACCTGAGTTTTTCCATAGCGTCTGGTTCGTCAATACTGAGGAGACAACGCGCATGACCGGCGCTCAGTCTGCCTTCCTGAAGATCTTTTCTCGCTTCTTGGCTCAGTTGCAGCAGTCTCAGAGCATTGGCAATGGCCGATCGGCTTTTGCCAAGACGTTCGGCCAATTCTTCCTGGGTGATTTGCAATGTTTCACGTAAAACTTTTAGCGCCTCGGCCTCTTCAATGGGGTTAAGATCCTCACGTTGCAGATTTTCCACAAGGGCCGCCACCATCACTTCGGTGTCGTCCATGTCTCGCACTAGCACCGGCACTTCTTTGAGTCCGGCTATTTTTGCGGCACGCCAGCGACGTTCACCCGCCACTATTTGATAACCCTCACCGTCCCTCGCCGGTCTTACCAGCAGGGGTTGTATGATACCCTGCGATCGTATGGAATTCGCCAGTTCCTTAAGGGCGTCCTGGTCAAAATTTCTTCGCGGCTGATGGGGATTTGGAGTGAGATTTTCCAGACGCTGTAGGGACGTCTGGTTGTCTGCGTCATGGCTTGGCATTTTTTCACCAAACAGGGCGTCCAGACCTCTTCCCAGTCCTTTACTATTCATGAATTTTTCCCCCTCTGTAGCGTTGTTTCTGATCACAAGACGACTTGACAAGTTTTATTTCTGTGTTCACCTTCAGGCAAAACATGGAGGTTTTTCATGTCCCTTTCAGATTGCGTACAGTACATTTTGGATTCAGCTGGCAAACCCGCTTATGTGGTTCTCCCGGTGGACGTGTGGAGCAAGATTGAAGCTTCGGTAGCCCCGCTGTTGAAAGAACAGCCCTCATCGCCAACACTGGTTCAGTCTTCTGGTCCCCTCCAGAGTTTTGAGGAATTCATGCAGTGCTGGGATTTCCGTTACGCCTATGATCCGGCTGTTCACTGCCCTCACTGCGGGGTTGAGACGAGTGACTGGCGTAACGACCCCAACTCGCCCTTTGTTCTGACGAATGCCAATATCGGTGGGCTTCTGGTCTTTCATTGCCGGCGTTGCGGAACCACCATCCGGCAGAAGCATTTTCGGGATCATGTGGCTCTGGAACACTCCACTCCTAAAGCCTAATTTTTCCCTTTTTCTTGTTTTTTGTGGTGGCATGTTTTTGTACTGTCTCCTATTTCTCCAAGGGCTATTGTGCCGTTTTTTACTGCAAAACTATTTTTTTCTTTGTGGGACGGTGCAGCACTATTTCTTTGGCGAGTGCCAGATAGGCTTCTGCCCCCTTGGATTTCACGTCATAATGGATGATGGATTTCCCGTGGCTCGGCGCTTCGGAGAGGCGCACGTTTCGTGGAATAACAGTTTCAAAAAGATGCTCTGGAAAACAGCGTCGCACTTCATTCTTGACTTCTCTGGTGAGGCGGTTTCGTGTGTCGTACATGGTCAATACCACACCAAGAAGCGCTAGATGAGGATTCAAGCGTTTTTTTACCTGTTCGTAAGTTTGTAGGAGTTTTACTATGCCTTCCAGGGCAAAAAATTCACATTGGAGGGGTATCAGCAACTCCCTTGACGCGCACAGGGCGTTCAGTGTCAATAAACCCAATGACGGTGGGCAGTCTATGATTATGTACTCGTACTCGTCATACAAGGGTTTGAGGCACTCGCTGAGGTAAAACTCCCTGGCCATTTTGTCGACAAGTTCCAGTTCTACGGCCACCAGATTTGTGCTTGCCGGCAATATGTCCAAATAGGATGTCCGGCTGTGCGCGATACAATCATGAACATTTTCAGGAGTATAGAAGGTAGCGTACAAATCACCTTTCAGTTCTTCCTGATTCAAACCCAGCCCGCTTGTGCTGTTAGCTTGTGGGTCGCAATCAATCAGCAACACTTTTTTTTCCATAACGGCGAGTGCGGCAGAAAGGTTAATGGCCGTGGTGGTTTTACCTACTCCACCTTTTTGATTGGCAATGGAAATTATGCGCGTCATTATTGCTCAGCCTCATGCCAAATGGTGTATTTTGCCTTATTCAGCGTTTTTGTCTCAACAAATACTCTGATGAAGTATGGCCCTCAGACGTGTTTCACATGAAACATTGTGGCAAAGTGAGAAAAGTTCTAGAGAAGAGTCCAAGCTCCGTCAAGCAAAAATTGCAAAATAGCAAAGGGAATAGCAAAGACAAAGGGTAAAAGAAACCGTGCAATTTTTATTGCACGGTTTGAAAGATGGCTGTGAAATACTTAAGGAAGCTTTTAACTCTTCGCTTCCCTGGCCTTGATCAGGGCAACAGCGCGCTGGGCCAGTTGTGTGACCTCGGGTTTGGAAATCTGGTCATCAGCTCCAACGCTTTCCCCTCTGTATCGCAACTTGTCAGTGATGAGCGAGGAGAAAAGCAGAACGGGAAGGCGTTTGAGAATGGGGTCTTCCTTGATTCGGGAGGTGAGATTAAGGCCGTCCATAACGGGCATCTCAATATCGGAAACAACAACATGAACATAGTCCGTGATGGGGCGACTCGATTCTTCAGCGCTCTTTTTGAAGTCAAGAAGGCGTTCCCAGGCGGCACGACCTGTGGTCACCACCTCAACGACAAAGCCCGCCTTTTCCATAAGGTCACGTAGCATTTCGCGTATGAGCGCCGAGTCGTCCGCAATAAGGGCGTGATATCCGCTGTTGTCCCAGTCATCACCAAGATCGTCCAATCTCAAGCCCAATTTGGGATTGAGGTTGGCCACGATTTTTTCAAGATCCAGAAGGAAGACAATGCGGTCTTCGATCTGGATAACTCCTATGACCGTATTGTTGGATATCGAAGAAACATATTTGTTCGGTGGCTCCACCTGTTCCCAGCTGATGCGGTGAATGCGGTTGACACCAGATACCATGAAAGCGGTAGTGACGTTGTTGAATTCTGTCACAATGGTCTTGGGCTGGTCCGTGGCGGCCGGATGATCCTTGCCCAACCATAGGGCCAGGTCCACCAGTGGAATAATGCGTGAACGCAGATTGAACGCGCCAAGGACACTCGGATGCTGCACTTCAGGGAGTTCCGTGACCTTGGGCATACGAATGATTTCCAGCACCTTGGCCACGTTCACACCGTAGTATCCACGGTAGGGTTTGCCGGACGCGGCCTGGCCATCTTCGTCAAGCAGGGTATCTTCCGTGTCAGGTACTTCTTCGTCGAGGAAAAATTCAACGATTTCAAGCTCGTTGGTACCAGCTTCCAGGAGAATTTTGGTTTGAGACATGATGCCTCCCTGGTGTCCGCATCAAAAGGAATCAGAGGGACGACAGCCATGCATGGGCTGCGTCAATGAGGCTTTTCGGCGTAGAAGCTCCAGCCGTTAGCCCTGCACGTCGTTTTTGGGAAAAATTTTTGGCGTCAAGTTCTTCCACTCGTTCCACGTGGAAGGTTGTGATACCGCTCGAAGCCGCAACATCAGCGAGTCGGCGGGTATTTCCGCTTTGTCTGCCGCCCAGTATCACCATGACGTCCACGGTACGGGCAATGTCACGCGCTTCTTCTTGACGTTGCCGAGTAGCGTCACAGATGGTGGAAAGAACGGTCAGGTGGGGCAGGCGGCATGCCAGTGAGGCTTGTATGGATCTGAAAGTTTCCTTGTCCTGCGTGGTTTGCGAGGCGAGCACATAGCGTGATTCCTGGGAGACCTGCAAGGATTCCAGCTCCTGGCTGGAGCCAAAAACGTGGGCCGGGCCTCCGGCATAGGAAACGAGGCCACGAACTTCGGGATGGTCCGCCTC
>JAGAEE010000133.1 GCA_017613295.1 Desulfovibrio sp.
AATCCTCGCGACTGTCGTGAGGATCTCCGGCTGGCTTCTTGTGCAGCGGTCGGGTGTCGATAGACATCTCATGCAGCATGTTGCCTGTGAGGGCCGACAATCTGTAGGCGCCTACCAATATGTTGCCTCGGGCCGTTTCCGCCTGTGTGGAGGAGTTGTACAGCTCGTTCTGCGCGTCCAGCACGTCCAGGATGCTGCGCTTGCCGATCTGAAACTGTTCAATGTAGGCGGCGCAGGTATACTTGTTGTACTCCACGGCCTTACCATAATGCGTATATTGTTCCTGGGCGGCCTGGTAGTTGGTCCAGGTGCTGTCTATATCCAACTTGAGGTCGTCGGCGTAGTTGCGCATCACTTGGCGAGCCTGACGCATGCGAGCCGAGGCGGCTTTGTGTTCGGCCACGTCAGCGCCGCTGTTGAAGATGTTCCAGCGCACCACCCCGAGGACGTCGAAACTGTATATCCATCGGTCGTCACTGCCACCACGGTTGGTATAGTTGGGGCCGGCCTCGAGATTGACAGAGGGAGAGAAGGTGGAGTCGGCCAGTTCGCGTTCAGCGCGTGCGGCGCGAATGTCCTGCATATAGGCGGCCAGCTTGGGGTTGGCCTTTTCGGCCTGCTCCATCACGGACTTGGCGTTGGGAAAAAGCTGCGGAGGCATGGTCACGGGCTCCAGGTTGGCGGAGGCGGGCAAACCTGTCAGACGGGTATAGGTGTCTTCGGCCACGCGCAGTGCCGCTCTGGCCTCGGAGAGGCTTGAGAAGGCGCGTTGCAGGCGGGACTGTGCCTGAGTGACGTCGGCGGCGGTGTCGGCACCAAGGGCCGCACGGTCCTCTGCCTGCCCGACGAGTTCCTTATGGTGGGCCACGTTGGCCTCGGCCAGGGCATAAATGGTGCGGCGCCGCAAGAGGTCGATGTGAGCGATGATACCGTCCAGTGAAAGTGACGTGGCCGTATCGAAAACGCGATACTTCTGCGATTCCAGGGTTGACTTGGCAGAGCGAACGCGCGAGCGGGTGGCAAAGCCGTCCCAGATGGGTTGCACCAGCTGGGCGCTGACACCCACCATGCCATACATGCGGTCATCCAGATCCTGACTGCGCGTGCTGGAATCGCTGTACTGGCTGAGACCGCCCCGGGCTGTCACGTCCACACGGGGGCCAAAGCCTGCCTGGGCCCGGCGCACTTCATGTTCCAACACTTCACGGTTTTCCTGCATGCCGCGCAGACTGCGGTGATTGCGCAAGACTCCGTAGACCGTGTCCGCTATCGTGATTTTCTGGTCGGGGAGCGGTGGCGGAGGCCATGCCGAGTTGTCGGCCAGGGCCGTACCCGTGAGTGTCATCATAAGAATAATGAAGCCTGCTATGCTCTTCATGTCGATACCTGTTGTAGTTTTCTTGCATGCTTTCGTGTGTCATTCTCGCTCTGTTTGTCAAGTTCCGTCGGGACAGGGGATGTAAAGCATGTTCAGCAATCTTTTCGACAGAAACGGCGAAAACATGAGTGCTATTTAAAAAGAAGTTGCCTTGTGCTATGGACAGAGGAATTATTATGTGATCAATAGCGGGAGAATGCAGATATTACCTTGATTCCCTCAAAAGCATAGTATATGCCTAAAAAATATCATTACAAGTTTTCATAATTCCAACCGTCACAGAAGACAACCCCTTTCCCGTAAGGCGTGCCGCATCTCGAGGCCATCGTTCCCCTGACCAGTCATGTTGGTGCCGGATGAGGAGGAAAGTCGTTCCTGATCGTCAGTGGCTTTGAAAGTGCCTGCGGCGCGAGAGGTGCGGGCCGACAGCCAGGGCTGCGGCGCCGGCGACAACGGTCAGTGCCCCGGTATAGTTGATGAGATCAAGCGGAGCGTCGGGAAAGAAGTTCGGTGCGATCACATGGGTAAGGCGTGAGCCTGCCAGTGTGAAAAGGGGCGTCAGTGACAGTATGGCCCCCACACCGGCGGTGTGCCAAGTACCAATGGCTTTGCTGAAGCAGCCGTAAGCCACAATCGTGTTGAGGCAGCAGTAGGCAAGGCAGACCCACTGGGCACTGTCGAGTTTCGTCAGGGTGGACGGTTCGGCAAAGGGAATGAGCGCCAGGCTCACACAAGTGTATATGATACGCAGTGTCCCCGCCGGGGAAAATTCCCTGAGCAGTAGTTTTTGCGCCACACCGTACATTCCCCAGACAAGGGCACCGGCACTGCCGATGGCAATGCCAAGGCCGTATCCTCCGTCCAGACGTGTCAGTTCGTGCAGCCGGTCATGGAAAAAGAGAATGAGACCGGCGACGAGCACGATCCCTCCGATTCCCTGTATGCGGCAGAACGGTTCGCGAAGGATGCCTATGCCACCCAGCATGAGGATTAACGGCCCTGTCTGCGAGATGATCTGGGCCGCCGGTGCGCTCAGATAGATGACAGAGGTATTGTAGAGTACAAAATTGCCGCCCAGGCAGAAGATGGCCAGCGCGAAAATCACGTAGATTCGGGCTTCGCTCCAGTCATGGGGAAGACTTCTTTTGGCCGGGCGCGGCATGACCAGCTAGAGCCAGGCCGCCGCCACGCAAAAACGCACCCAGACGACGGTCATGGGCGGTACCGTGTCTGCCACCTGTTTGAGGGCAATGGGCAGTGTTCCCCAGAAGAAAGCCGTTGTCATTGCCAGCAAAAAGCCTCGCAGGCCAGTACTCATACGAATATCCCCACATATGCAACGCCCATCCGTTCATGGGCGATTTTTTAACGTGGCGCGCAATGTTTCCCTGGCATAGGACTTGAGATTCCCATGCTTGCCGTGGTTAGTCCAATCAGGGGCGTGTGACGGTGCTGGATTTTGTCAGCAGGGCTATGCGCCGCTGCCGGGAAATTTCCGGCTCCACGTCCTCCTCGGGTAGGGCGCTGACCCTTTGCCAGTCTGCCGTGGCCGTCGCACTGATGTCGGATTTGGTGTCGGCGTCGACCACGAGCCAGAAAACGCGAAAGAAGCCGCTTTCGGCCACAGAACGCAGGAGGTCGTACTTTTTGCCCGGACGCAGCCGTGAGTAGCGCCCGGCTTTCATGTGCAACAGCGCCGCCATGTGGCCTGCCCGGCCATAGGCTTGTGACAGCCCCAGCTCTTTTGCCCAGATGTCGGCCAGAGTGGCACCGCGATCTTCATGCCCGTAATGGTGCGGCCACATGGCGATGGGTGTGGACAATTTACCGGCGTCATGAACCATGGCCATCCACACGGCCAGGGCATCGCCTGCCACCTGGTTCATGCAACGGGCCGTATGCGCCAGCACCGAGCCGCTGTGGTAGGGCCTGGGGCCGGCCGGGACGTCGTCCGCCTCTGCCAGAAAGCAGGGCAGCCAGGGGGCTTTCTGCCTTACGGCGTTCGTCAGCAGGTCGCCGGGGCTTGCGGCGTGCAGCAGAAGATGAAGGTCAGACACGGCAACGACGTTCATTCCGGCAACAGGGCTTTCCAGTCCAAGGCGGGCAGGACACGAACCTCATGCAGGGCCAGCCGCATGGCCGGGGTGACAATGCGGATACCGTAGTCCAGAACGATGTGTGCGGCCCGGGTCAGACGTTTGCCGTCGGCGATATCATAAAGTACGAGATAGTGGTTGTCCATCAGATGACCGTCCAGTCAGCTGGCGCAATGCGGAGGCCCTGTCCCAGGAGGATGGCACGCCGGGAACAGTGGCGGCAAAGGGGATAGACCACCACGGAATCCTGCGCTTGCAGGTTCAGGGATTTGGCGACGGTGTGAGCGCTCCTGATATCTTCACGGTTCATGTCGCATTCGAAAACGGACTTTTGCGAGGGCAGCCCCTTTTCGCGCAGATAGTTGAAGAATTTTCGGCGGCTTCTGTTGTCGCTGATGTCATAGGCAATGAGCACGTGCATGATTATCACCGTGACAAGGAGGATGATCGGCGGTGGGAACGCCATTGTCGTGACCCGCGTTTGACGGCCTCGCCGGTGATGGCCTCCGCGTCGCTGTTTTGCAGATGGGCGTCGTAGTTCGCCGTCACAGAGTCCTGCTTCCCGTTGGCGTAACAGTAAACGCAAAAATGCTTGCACGTATTGTACTGGCCGATGTCCTTGCTTTTGATACAGTGGCAGTGATCACGCTGACCTTTGTCCTTGTTCTTGCTCTGGCCGTTGTTCTTATCATTCCTGCTGCCTTCTATTCTTACTGCGTAGCGGCCGTCGCCAAGGTCAATGGCGCCCGAAGGAAGGGTGGATGGCACTCCAGTCAATCTTCCTTGGACGTGGGGTATTTCATAGCCCAGATGAGTCATCAGCTTAGAGTCTTTTTGGGCAATCCTGACCATGAGGCGGTCGTCCACGCAACGGTTGTGGGCGATGCCCAGGCTGTCAAGATCGATCTCCTCGGCGCACGTGGCCAGCTCATATCCCCAGCCCTGTCTTTCATTCAGGGCTTTCAGCCCGGAGGCAAAATCGCGCATGGTGTCAGGTGTCCATTCTTCGTAGTTAATGTCACTGCGCTTCAGATTGCACAAAACTTTTCGATAGCAGGTGATGTCCACAAAGCTGAACACCAGTTTTTCCGTGTGGCCGCGCAGCGCATCACCGAGGTTTTCGATTTTTCGCAGCAGGTCGTCGGGCCGCACTTTGTCTGTCAGCATGAGGGGGTCGCAGCGCCAGATGACGGCTTGCTTGCCCAGTTTTTCGGAGAGCTGGCAAAACGTCTCAAGGCGTTTTTCGACGGGAGGCACGCCTGGCTCATAGCCCTCCTTGACATAATCGTTGAGCGTGAACTGTACGTAGCAGCCGATGTTTCTCTGCCTGAGGGTGTCCAGGTGGGGAAGAAGCGGCGCGGGATTTTTGGACCAGAAGACGATGAAGCGCGTTTTCTCATACGCCACATACAGGCGCTGGCCATTGAAAGGATTGGTCCAGACGGAGTATCCCGCTGCCAGCCGCTTGAAGAACCAGTCGGCGTAGAAGGCGGGAATGTCGGTGCTGCGGCTGGCCGAGACAATGACGGGATAGTGTGCCTCAACCACTGTTCCGTCAGGCAATGTCAGGGGGCCTTTTGTCTCACGCTTCTTTGTGCCGGAAGCGTCTATTGGAAATTTTAGCATCCCTGCAGATTCGCTTGCTCTGCTCCTTACACCACGTGGCGGCGCGACGGCCTTTGCCACCAAATACAGGCCTGGTGATAGGGGTGATGAAGGCTACTTTATTGTGCCGCGCTTTATACCTACGTAAACAAATAGCGCCATTGCCACTAAGGCGATGGCTACGCTAATCGTTCCGACGTTCATTTCCTACCTCCGTTCTGATGCGATGTAACGCATAGCCCCACATAGCAGATAAAAAACCAAGCGGGACAGCAAACCAGCTCTGTGGTGTAATGACAGCGCCGACAAATAGACCAGCGCCTACGGTTACAAAGAAAGTTTCCCAATACTTCACAGCCAAACTCTACCCGTTGCCCATGATAAATTCAACTTCTTCATCGTCGGCAACATTTTCCCGTAGGGTTTATCGCTCTGCGCTTCACACCTGGTGGCTGCGCGACCGCCTTTGCCAAATGCGGGTTTTTAAGCTATCGGAAAGATTATAATACTATATTATACCACAATTATTTGCAAATTTTTGCTTCATTTTGCCATTTATGTTTTTACAAAAATACGGCATTTCAGTTTAATAAAAAACTTCTATTATTAAAGGTTGTTACAAGTTTTTTCATCCAAAGCTTTTGAGAAAATGCGAACTGGATCGCATTCAAGAGCTTTTGCCAAGCGCGTCATATCTCCTTCTTTTAGCCGTTGTGGTTGTCCATTCCCTTGCTTGTTCTTTAAGGCTTGAATTTTCCGACGCGGATCTGAAATCTCAGGATATGCGCGCATACCCCATTCTAATTCAGCCAAACCACTGCAGCTGGATTTCAACGTCAATCAGGCCATATTGTTTTGTCGCGACCTTCACATCAAGTACACGGAAGTGTACGCGAAGCGAACGGCTTAAGGCAAGGAGGCACAGAATACAGGTCGGCATCCCCACAGCTGCCTTAACGTGTCCAAAAACCTCATTTCCGACTGGGAACGCGGCGTCAGGATCCCCGGCGGGGTCTCGCTGCGGCTGCTGACCCTTGTGAAGTACAAGGGGCTGGGCGGAACGCGTGACGGCGGAAATAATCATGAAGCCCGCCTCGAACGAATGTGCCGCATAAGGGTGCGACAGGGGCGCGTCTTCGTCCTGACGGATGGTCTGGCGGCACGGCTGTTTCTCCACGCTTTACTCATGCCAATTTTAAGTTTATCTCTCAAAAGATAGCGTTTGAAATGGTTTTCCCTTGCCGTGTTTTCGAAGAGCCATGCTTCTATACAGGCGGGAAAAGTCCATGTTTGTTCCGATATTTCAAAGTGTTTACTACAAACTTGTGTAGATATCTTGTGCACTGTATGAATATGGATGACTTGCGCCGCCGTTTGAGCCGCGAAGAAATCAATGCCCTGCCGCTTTGCCATTATGAGGGACCGGTATATCTGATTCGCACGCCCCAGGAATGGGAATCGGCCTTGCCGGATTTGCTTTCAGCCGAAGTGCTGGGTTTTGATACGGAGACGCGTCCTTCCTTTCACAAAGGCAAGCGCAATGCCCCGGCACTGGTGCAACTGGCCACGGAAAAGGCTGTATATTTGATACAGCTTGGGCATCTTCCTTTTGGATCGTATCTGGTTCGCATCCTTGCCAATCCCGAGCAGATCAAGGCCGGTGTGGGCATACGTGACGACATGGGCGAGCTTGCCCGTCTGTGCCCTTTTACCCCTGCCGGTCTGGTCGATCTTGGGGCTGTAGCTCGCGCCAACAGGCTCTCGAGTCAGGGATTGCGCACCCTGGCGGCAAATTTTTTCGGCTGGCGTATTTCCAAAGGGTCGCAATGTTCCAATTGGGGACATGCCGAGCTCACTCCAAAACAGATTGTCTACGCTGCCACCGACGCCTGGATAGGCCGATGCCTTTTTTTGCGCATGCGGGAACTGGGGCTGTTGACGGCCCTCCGTCCCGGTGAAGCGACGGCACTGGGGAATGGGCGGTGATGTCCTCAGAGTATGCCAATCCCGCCTTTGGACCTCGTCTTGTATTTTTCACTGGTGGAACGGCATTGCGGCAGCTGAGCAGGGTGCTCACCAGGTTTACGCACAATTCAGTTCATCTTGTCACCCCCTTTGATTCGGGCGGAAGTTCTGCCGCCTTGAGACGGGCCTTCGCCATGCCGGCCGTCGGGGATATGCGTAACCGTTTGCTGGCATTGGCCGACAGAGACTTGATTCCCGGCGCGGTGCTGGAATTCTGTGCCTCGCGCTTGCCTGACAATGATGGTCTGGAGAATGGAGAAATCCTGCGACAGAGGTTGCGTAACATGGCCGCCGGTGATCATGCCGTCTGGTCTGGCATGCCAGCCATGTTCGCCGATGCCCTGCGTTTTCATCTCGCCTGCTTCCTTCAATACATGACGTCCGATTTCGACCCTTTTCATGCCTGTCTGGGCAATCTGGTGCTGGCGGGCGGATATCTGCACCACAGGCGCATGTTCGGACCGGTGCTGGCGTTCTTTAGTCGGCTGTTGCAGACACGGGGTGTGGTGCTGCCCGTGGTCGAGGAAAGTCTGCATCTGGCAGCCTTGCTGGAAGACGGTTCTACGGTGGTGGGACAGCACCATTTCAAGACACTGTCTGCGCCAGTGAGGCAATTGTTTCTGACCGTGCATGAGCCAGATCGTGAAATGTCGGAAGCAGAGCGTGACCATGGGGCGCTCATTCCCTGTCGTCCGCCACTGGGGGGCACAGTCGAAACATATTTGCGTTCGGCTGGAGCCATTTGCTACCCTATGGGCAGTTTTTATAGCAGTGTCCTGGCCAATCTGTTGCCGCAGGGAGTAGGGCGTGCTGTGGCAGCCGTGCCGTGTCCCAAGATTTTTATTCCCAGCAGTGGTACAGATGCGGAATTACACGGCATGACCGTTGCCGAACAGGCTGCCACTATTTTACGCTATTTGCGCGCTGACGCCCCTGACGCTCCCACGGATAGCCTGCTGCACACAGTCATTGTGGACAGTCACCACGGGCGATACGAGGGAGGGCTTGATGCTGTGGAGCGAACAAGGCTGAAACGTTTGGGCCTGCACCTTATGGACAGAGACATAGTCTTTGAAAACGATCCCCAGCACCACGCTCCGGAACCCACAGCCTCTGCCCTGCTGGAAGCAAGCGCCGCTGGTGGCAAAACATGACCCGGCATTGCCAAGAAAACGGGGCAGGCCTTGCCCTGCGTTGCCAGGAGGAACTGGCCGGGCGGCGTCTGGACCATTTTTTGGAGATATTGCTTCCGGATATGGGCTTGCGTGGACGCAGACGGAGTATTGCCACGGGCGCCGTTCTTGTTAACGGACTTCCCGGTTCGGCACGACAACGCTTGCGGGTAGGGGACAGGGTTGAGATCCTCCCACGCCGTTGGGTTTTTGACACGGCAGGCGATGAATTGCGCTATCTGGGGCGACGAGGTGGGTGCTGCTGCTTTTACAAGCCAGCCCGCCTGCACACCCAAAGTCTGGCCGGTGGCGGCGGTGCGAGTCTTGAGGCGCTTTTGCCATCCCTTTTGCGGGGGATTCCCGAGTTTACAGGTGACGTCTCCATGCCCGTATTGCTGCAACGATTGGATTATGGCACTTCAGGGCTTGTGTGCGCTGCCTGCGATGCAAGGACACAGGCGGTTTTTCGTGATGCAGAGGAACAGGGACGTTGTGAGAAACGTTATCTGGCCGTATTGGAAGGGCAATTGACTGAAACCGTACTTGTCACAAATGCCCTGAATACTACGAGGCGCAAACGTACTGTCGTTATGGGCGACACAGCAGAAAGGGTTCGTTGGTCTGAATTTTGGCCGCTGCATTTCTGGGGGCTGGAAGCCCTGCCTGCAAATCTTAGGGACTTTGTTCTGGACAAGGGGGCAACGCTCGCTGCGTGTCGCATCTTTCGCGGGGCGCGACATCAGATTCGTGCTCATGCCGCGCATATGGGGTTCCCTCTTCTCGGTGATACCCTGTACGGAAGCTCCAGGCATGTCGCTGACGATGCCGGTTTTTTTCTGCATCACGGCGGCATATCTTTCCCGCAGGCAAGGTGGTTTGTTGCACCACCCTGGACGTTTTTGCCGCAGCAGACAGTGCCTCTTGTGACAAATTGGTTGAATTTTGTGGATTTTTGATGTTTCCAGATTATCTCTAGACTTTGGCATATTCTTTGCTTTCCCCTGAACATAGTGACCAAAAAAATGACTCCCTCCTGAATGTGGGCGGCCATCGGGTGTTTCGATGGCCGCCTCGTCATTGGTGCGTATTCACAATCGGATTCCCCTTGAATCGGAAAAACGGCAACCACGCGGAGTGAGGTTCTTTTGAGGTTGATATGCCAATTCCCGGCCGTCCGATCGCTGATGTCCCCCCAGCTTACGGCTGGCTGCCGTATTGCGGCATTGCTCTTGAGGCTACTTTACGGTATGTGCTGTCTATGCAAAAACAATCCTTTATGACACATGCGGCTAGGGCTGGAGTCAGAAGTTTCACGGACGCTCCCGTGCAGGAAAAACTCGCTCATGTGGTGGACTGGCTCAGGGACCACAAGGCGGTTAACGTTGTCAGCATTGATCTGACCGGGCAGGGGGGCTTTGCCGAAGCTATGGTGATAGCCGGTGCCAGTTCTGTACGGCATGCCCAGAGTCTGGCCGACGGGGTGGGAATGCTGTGTCATGAACGTCATTACGAGTATCTCCATACAGAAGGTTACGCTGCCGGGCAGTGGATACTGGTGGACATGAATGATATCATTGTCAACATTTTTCAGGAAACGGTGCGCGCCCTGTACGGTCTTGAAGGGTTGTGGAGCAGGAAGCCTGCGGGTGACGTGGCCGAGGGGGAGTAGAATATGGCTGTGAACGTGACGCCGACATTACTGCTGATACTGGACGGTTGGGGACTGGCTGAAGCCGGGCCTGGCAATGCTCCTTTTGTGGCCGCAACCCCTCATATGGATGAGCTGGCAGCCCGTTGTCCGCATACGCGTCTTTCCGCCTCCGGACGGGATGTGGGGCTGCCTGACGGTTACATGGGCAATTCGGAAGTGGGGCATCTCAACATTGGCGCCGGCCGCATCATCTATCAGGATATGACACGTATTGACTTGGCAGTTGAGGATGGCAGCTTTGCGAACAATCCCGTTTTGACGGAAATTTTGACAAAACTCCGTGGCAACGGAGGCAAGCTGCATCTGGCTGGTCTGCTTTCTGACGGTGGGGTGCACAGCCATATACGTCATTTGGAAGCCCTGTGTGCCATGGCTCACAAGGCTGGTGTGCCGGTGCGGGTACACTGCTTCATGGATGGGCGTGATCGTGACCCCAAAAGCGGGCTTGGCTATATGCGTCAATTGATGGAGTCCATCAGCGATCAGCCAATGACACGCATCGCTTCCATGTCTGGCCGTTTTTATGCCATGGATCGCGACAAGCACTGGGAGCGGATTCAACCGGCCTGGGAGGTCATGGTACACGGTGCTTCTCCCTGCCATGTCGACCCGTTGGCAGCCGTCGAAGCGTCCTACGCCTCTGACGTGACTGACGAATTCATCAAGCCCGTTTCTTTCACAACAGGCGACGCCGTGCCCGGCATGGCAGAAGGAGACGGCCTCTTTCTTTTCAACTTTCGCGCCGACCGTATGCGTCAATTGACGCAGGCTTTCACTCTTGAGCATTTTGACGGCTTCGACCGGGGACGCATACCGCGCCTTACTCTGGCCTCCATGACTTCCTACGACGCCAGCTTCACACTTCCCGTGGCTTTCCCCAAAGAATCCGCTCAGATGGGGTTGGGCGAGGTGGTGTCACAACATGGCTTGCGCCAACTTCGTCTTGCGGAAACAGAAAAGTACGCGCACGTGACGTATTTCTTCAATGGCGGTCTGGAGGACCCATTCCCTGGTGAGGATCGCATTCTTGTGCCTTCCCCGCGCGATGTGAAGACGTATGACCAGAAGCCGGCAATGAGTGCCCGTGAGGTGACGGAAAAATTTTTGCAAGCCTGGAATAGCGGCGTTTATGATCTTGTCGTCTGCAATCTGGCCAACGGAGATATGGTTGGCCATACGGGCAACCTGTCAGCCGCTGTGGAGGCCTGCTCCATTGTGGATGAGTGTGTGGGGCGCATGGCCTCTGCCGTGGTCGCCAGGGGAGGGCGTATGTGCCTCATCGCTGACCATGGCAACTGTGAAATGATGCTGACGCCTGAAGGTGGCCCTCATACGGCCCATACCACCAACCCCGTCCCCCTTTTCCTGCTGGAGCCTGGCGGGAAGGTAACCTCTTTGGCCGAGGGACGGTTGGCCGACGTGGCAACAACTCTGCTTGCCCTTTGGGGTCTGGAAGCCCCGAAACTTATGACTGGCCGCAACCTGGCAGGGATTTCGTGTGAGGGGGGGGCTAACCGTGGCTGAGAATTCCCGTCCTTTGCAGCCGGTGGCTCCTGACGGCATGGAGCTCCTCTTTTTTTATCAGTGCCCAAGCTGCGGCAAACACGTGCCACAGGCCAGCCCGACGGAACCGCGCATGCTGCGTTGCCCCGGTTGTGGACAGTCTTTTCCCATCATTCCTGTGGATGAGAAAGGGCTGCAGTATGTGCGTATCATGCTGGCTGAAGGCAAAGCCGCAGCTGATCCGGATTTCTTGTAGTCAATAAGATACAGAATAGGTACAAAAATTTTAATTTTCTCTAGAGCCGCATTTTCCTTGGCATGATTGGGTATAACGGCCTGATAATCCTTGGATAATGCGGCTTTTCTAGTTTATTTATAGAAAAATCCAAGAATGTGGAGAGGAGTGAATCTCAAAATAAGTAAAATTTTTTTTACGAAAACCCTTGTGCTCGAAAAAAAAGAGCCGTATAGTACAGTTGCCTGTTGGGGACAGGCAATGTTTCATCAGCAAAGGAAAGGAAGGTTTGTCATGAGACGCATTTGTACGCTTATTTTGGCCGCTGGATTGGTATTTGGCGCGGTAACCGGAGCAAGTGCCATCGATTTTAATGCCAAGGGGCAGTGGTTAATGGGCTTTGCCGGTGGGGAGCACGGCCTTTTGAGCCAGACCCGCGATGCTGGAGCACAAAAGCAGAAGGTCAACAATGGTGACAATTTCAGGGCTGCGCAGCGAGTACGCCTGCAATTGGATGCCGTGGCCTCCGAGGCCCTGTCAGGTACGGTATACTTTGAAATCGGCACACAGAATTGGGGTGTCGCCTCACAGGGCGGAGCTCTGGGAGCTGACGGTACCAATCAGATCAAGGTGAAGCGTGCTTACATTGACTGGGCTGTGCCGGATACAGACGCCAAGGTACGCATGGGCATCCAAGGTGTGACCATGCCCAATGCGGCAGGTGGCTCAGCCGTCATGGATACAGATGTGGCCGGCGTCACCGCAGCCTATCAGTTCAATGAAAATGTGGGCCTGACAGCATTGTGGGCGCGCCCTATCAACGACAATTTTGTCAACAATCGACCCGGTTATACGCGAGAACACACCGGCTATTTGGACAATATTGATCTGTTCTCGCTCATGTTGCCCTTGACCTTTGAAGGCGTGAAGGCCACTCCGTGGGCCATGTACGGCATGATTGGCAGAAATGCCTTGAAGACCACCTGGGATGGAACCCAGTGGGATTCCCCTTCCACGGCAGACGGTAATTTGCCTTATTCCCTCAGACCCTATCCGGCCCTTGGTGCCACCAATGCCGGTATCGGCAGTACAAACAAGCAGTATGTCGGTGCCTTTTGGGCAGGTCTGCCTGTCCAGTTGACATTGTGGGATCCGTTGAACATTGAAATTGATGTGAATTATGGATGGACAGAAGGCATGGGGCGTTTTGACTACAGCAACCGTCAGGGTTTTGTGCGGCGCGGTAGCACAGAACGGCAGGGCTGGTTGGCCAAGGGTCTGGTGGAATACAAGATGGATTGGGCTACCCCAGGCGTGTTTGGCTGGTATGCTTCAGGCGATATCGGCAACCCCAAGGACGGTTCTCAGCGCATGCCTTCCCTGGTGCCCATGGGCAACTTCACTTCATATTTGGGGGATGGCAATTACGGCTGGATGTTGCAGGACTACGGTGTCGATTACGCCGGCACGTGGGGCGTAGGTGCCCAATTGAAGGATTTGAGCTTCGTGGAGAACCTCAGTCACACGTTCCGTGCGGCTTACTGGGGTGGCACCAACAGCCCGTCCATGGTCAAGTACATGGACAGCGCCTATTCCTGGAATGACGGCCTGGGTGGCGGCACCGGTCCCTATCTGACCACCAACGACGGCCTTGTGGAATTCAATCTCGTCAACAGTTACAAGATGTACGAGAATTTCGACGTGAACCTGGAAGGGGATTACATCGTCAACTGCATGGACAACTCTACCTGGAAGAAGGCCCATGGCGGCAGCTTCGAAAAGCAGGATATGTGGAAGGTGCAGGCGACCTTCGCGTACAGCTTCTAACCTTTATTGCATAGGGCGAATAGCGCTTTTCAGCAATTCACTCCACTCCTCCCGGCGGGCAAGGGAGTGAGGCAAGCCGGGGAGGTCTTTGGGCCTCCCCGTATTGTTGTTTGATCTGGCTGACAGCGAGCGCAACGTGCGTCAGCGCAGGATATCCGTTCTTGACGACAGGGCTGGCCGGGTGCAGCTACGAAATGTTTGCAGTATTGACAGGGACGTATCAGCACAGGGCATCTACCATAATGCCTGACGTAATTTCTGGAATGAGGGTGTGGGTGAGCAGACACACGGCGTCCACAGGGAAGGTGAGATAGCTTTGGTCTTGATGTCTCTCGGCAGTGGGCGCAAGCCAATCTTCACAGACAATGCCCAGGGGCAGGGCATAGTACAGATCGTTCAAGTCATCCAGGGTATCCTTGCCTTCATCACAGTTGTCCTTGGCTACAGTATCCCGCGGGTGGTGCGGCGGGAAGCCCGTGTCGTCGTTGTGCATGACACATCATCCCGGTTTCTTTCATTCCTCATCTGTCGCGGGGCGGCAGCCCTTTACGGTAGCTTTCAGGACATCAAGACAGTCGCGCAATTCCGGGCGCTGGCGAAATTCTTTGATGAGTTCGGCTTCAGAACGGGGAGCACGGGGAAAGACAATTTCCAGGTTTGGACTTCCTGCCCCAAAGGCCTGAAGCGCTGCCAGCAGACTTTTCCGGTGGGTCTGGAGCTGCTGTGCCTGTATGTCGGCTTTGGGTTTCAGGTAAAGAACAGTGTCTGTCCAGTCGACTGATATTCCGCGTAGCATGGGCAAGGGCACAAAATTTTGGTCCCGACCCTGCCATGTGGTACAAAAATCACAAAAAGCCGCCCAGTCATGAGGGGCTGTCGCGTCCGCCTGGTGAGGCGTTGGCAAGGATGCCGGTGATTCGGCCTTCAATGACCTGTCGGAAGAGGCAGAATCGGCCTCGCCTGGGGCAGATGAATCTTTCTTGGCGGTGCCTGGGTCAGCTGGAGAGATTATGCCGGTCCTGGACGGTCCGTCGTCAGTGGGCTGTGTCGAAATTTGTGGTTTTCGGTCAGGAGAGGGCAAAGGCACGTTAGGGAACGATGGCGTGCTGGTATTTTGCGTGGGCATCATGCCCACAGGCAGCAGTCGTGGCAAAAGGGCAAGGTTGAGCAGAAGAAGCTCCAGTGCCGCCGCAGGTTCCGGACTTTTGACAATGCCTTGTTGGGCGTCGAGAGCCATTTGCCATGCCGCATGCAAATGGGTGGCGGAAAAGTGCGGTGCCACCTTTTGCCAGAAAGTTGTTTCGTCTGCGGGCAGATTCAGACTGGGGATGATATCCGGGCCGCCCTGACGCAAGAGAAAGAGTGTGCGCAGATTGCCAGCGAGTTCGCGAACGAAGAAACCGATATCCACACCCTGCTGCAGAATGCGGCGACAGAGGGCGGCCACGGTGGCGCAGTTCTGGCCTTGTAGTGCTTCAAACAATTCTGCAAAGAGTTCCTGTCCGGCCAGACCAAGGACCTGGCGTGTCGTCTCTTCGGTCAGACGTTCGCCACCGAGTGCCAGGGTTTGATCTAGAAGAGACATGCCGTCGCGTACACTGCCTGCGGCTCTGCGGGCAATGAGCCGTACAGCGGCCGGTTCGAAGTCCGTGCTTTCCTGGTGAAGAATACCACAAAGATGTTTCACAAGGTGGTCCTCGCTCAGGTGGCGAAAGACAAAATGCTGGCATCGGCTAACGATCGTGATGGGGAAATTGTGGGCTTCTGTAGTAGCAAATATGAAGACCACGCGGTCAGGCGGCTCTTCAAGCGTTTTTAGTAACGCATTGAAGGCGTTTTTGGAAAGCATGTGTGCTTCATCTATAATAAAAATTTTGTATCGACCTTCCATGGGGGCGTAGCCGATGTTGTCTCTGAGCGAACGAACATCATCCACGCCGTTGTTGGAGGCGCCGTCTATTTCCGTCACGTCAATGTGTATGCCTTGGGTGATCTTACGGCACTGTTCGCACTGATTGCACGGTTCGGGACCGGGAGCGTGCTCGCAGTTGAGGGCTTTGGCGAAAATCCGAGCAATGGTTGTCTTGCCAACGCCGCGTGTTCCGCTCAGGAGGTAGGCTGCGGCGGGGCGATCCTCTGCTGCCGCACGGGATAGGACTGCCTTGACCATGTCCTGGCCCGCCACCTGGGCGAAGTTCTGCGGCCGATAACGTGCGGCCAGGGAGAGATGTTTCATGTGGCAAAAAGCCTCACACCGCAACGGTGATGAAACCGCTGCGGTGCTTGTTTGTCAGGGCAAAAGGACTTAGAGGCTGAAATGGTGCAACCACCCGGAGTATTTGGCGTTTTCACCCTTGACAATTTTGAAAAATTCTTTTTGCAGGTGTTTCGTGACAGGGCCGGCATGGCCAACGCCGATCTGGCGGTGGTCCAGTTCGCGGATGGGCGTGATTTCTGCCGCAGTGCCCGTAAAGAAAGCTTCGTCGGAAATGTAGAATTCGTCACGCGTGAACTGTTGCTCTTCCACGGTATATCCCAGATCGACCGCCAGCTTCATGATGGAATCGCGCGTGAGACCGCCGAGGATGGATGTCCAGGGGGTGGTTTTGATGATGCCGTTGCGCACAATGAAGATATTCTCGCCAGTGGCCTCGGAAACAAAGCCGTTGGTATCCAGCATAACGGCCTCGTCATAGCCGTCTTCCTTGGCCTCCACCTTGGCTAGGATGGAATTGATGTAATTGCCGGCAGCTTTGGCCTTGGACATGCTGGTGTTCACATGGCTGCGGGCAAAGGTGCTTGTTTTGACGCGTATGCCTTTTTCCAGGGCTTCCGGCCCGAGATAGGCACCCCAGGGCCACACGGCAATGATGGTCTGTACAGGATTGTTGCCGGGGTAAACGCCCATTTCACCGTGGCCGACGAAGGAGAGCGGTCGTATATACCCCTCGGCCAGCTGATTGGACTTGAGGGTCTCCACGCAGGCCTCGGCCAGCTGCTCGGCTGTGTATGGTATTTCCATACGCAGGATTTTGGCGGAGTTCAGCAAACGTTTGCAGTGGTCTTCCAGGCGAAAGACGGCAGACGTGCCATCAGCGCAGGCATAGGCGCGGATACCTTCAAAGACGGCACTGCCATAGTGCAAGGCGTGTGTGAGTACGTGTACTTGAGCTTGTTCTGAGGGAAGCATTTTCCCGTCAAACCAGATGAATTTTGTTTTCAGCATGGTGTCCTCCGCGATGTCCAAAAGTCGAGGTGCGGGCGTGACGGGCTTTTCCCGCATGTTGCCGCAAAAATTGAAAATACTGAAAACATTGCGGCATGGCAAGTGTTTCACTCAGACGTTTTGTGTGAGGATCAGAGCAATGGCAAGAGCGACAAAAACACAACCGGCGACACGCTGTATCAGAATTTGACCTCTAGGGGATCTGTTAAACCACACGGCCAGACGACCTCCAAGGGCCGCCACCGTGCAGAAGACCACAAGAGTCGCCAGCATGAAGAGGACGCCAAGAATGATTACCTGCAGAGCCATGCTGCCGTGGTTCGCATCACAGAACTGAGGCAGAAAGGCCAGAAAAAAGATGGACACCTTGGGATTGGTCACGTTCATGACAATTCCCCGCCGGTATAGGGCCGCGTGGCCGGGAAATCCGGCCTGTTGGTTCATGGGCTGTGGGGGCTCCAGTGGGGTTTTGGGGGTTATGTCAACCTGGGTCGCACCCGCACGAAAGCTCAGCCAGGCCAGCCATAGAAGGTAGGCCGCCCCTATGGTCTTGAGCAGGGCAAAGGCCAGGGGGGAAGTTTGAAAAATGACGGCTATCCCCATGGCCACAGCAGTCGTATGCACACAGAGACCTGTGATTAGCCCAAGGGTGGTGGCAACACCGGCGGTTGTGCCGTACATGGCAGACTGGGTGAGGACAAATATGTTGTCCGGGCCAGGCGCTATACCGAGCAGCAGTGCAGTGGCAAAAAAGGTCAACATAACGTCGATGGTTAACATTCAGACCGTGCCTCCCGTGAGAAGAAACGAGAGTTTTTGTGTTTTTGGGCGGGACTTAACCGCCTTTTCCAGGCGCAGTGCCGCACTCTTGTCACTACAGGCGCGGCATGCCAGAAGGCGTACCGGGCGTCGACCGCGCGTGTAACGGGCACCTCCCCGGCGCAGGCCATTGTGCTGTGCCAGACGGCGTTCTGGATTGGTGCTGCTGCCGCAGTACAGGGTGCCGTCGGCGCATTCCAGCAGGTATACAAACCAGGCGATCTTGATCATGACGTTGGAGGATACGGGGGCAGATAGTCAGGCCAGTTCGCGGGCCATGTCTCTTTCTTCGGCCCGGCGTTTCAGAGATTCCCGGTGATCGTGCAGTTTTTTCCCGCGGCCCAGGGCGATTTCCACCTTGATTTTGCCGTGATGAAAATAGAGCCGCACCGGCACCACGGTGAGGCCTTTCTGGTTAACTGCGGCCGACAGGCGTGTGATCTCTCTGGCATGCAGCAGCAGTTTGCGATCTCGGTCCGGTTCCTGGGGAGCATAGCCGGCATTGGCGTAAGGCGCTATGTGCATTGAGACCAGCCAAGCCTCGCCGTGACGAAAGTCCACATAGCTGTCAATGAAGTTCACCTTGCCAGCCCGGATGCTCTTGACTTCCGGCCCTGTCAGGACAAGGCCAGCTTCGGTGGCGTCCGACAGTTCATAGAGGTGGTGGGCCTTTTTGTTGGTGGCCACGGTGGAAGAGGGTTTTGCGCTCATGACGTCATAGGGGTAAAAAGGCTTGAGGTGTGGAAGGAAAGCTCCCGTCCAAGCAATTGCTGCAATTTTTCACGCACCATGCGTTGGGAAGCGGTGAGATCGGTACTCAGAAGCACATTGTCGGCGAGTTCCATGCATTCATGTGCACTAAACTGGCGGATGAGATGTTTCATGCCGGGTACGAAGCGTGGTGAGGCGGAAACGGCGTCCACGCCCATGCCAAGCAACAGTGCCAACACAAAGGGATCAGAGGCCAGTTCGCCACACACGGAAACGCCAATGCCCTCTTGATGGGCCGCATCCACAATGTGTTTGAGCGTGCGTATGACGGCTGGGTGCAGAGGCTCGTTCAAGTATGCCACATGACGGTTGTTTCGGTCGATGGCCATGAGGTAGTGGACAAGGTCATTGGTGCCGATACTGAAAAAGTCACATTCCCGTGCCAGTGCATCGCAGATCATGGCGGCGGCCGGCGTCTCAACCATGACGCCCAGGGGAAGCTCTGACTCGTGCGGCAGTTTTTGCGCCGCGAGTTCTTGATGAAGTTCTTGCATAATACGGCGTGTCTGCCGCAGTTCCTGGAGCGTTGAGATCATGGGGAGCATTACGGAGACGTTGCCATTGATTCCGGCCCGCATAAGTGCGCGTAACTGAGTACGGAAAATTCCCGGATGTCGCAGACAGAAGCGGATGCCACGTAATCCCAGAGCTGGATTGGGTTCATTGAGTGCCGCCTGTGCCCGTAGCATCTTGTCGGCGCCCACATCAAGCGTACGAAAGACCACATGTCGTGGAGCCAGACTCTTGGCAACCTCACTATATTCTGCCACGAGTTCGTCCTCATCGGGCAGACGTTCCCTGAAAAAAGCAAATTCCGTACGATACAGACCTACGCCGTCGGCACCATTTTCTGGGAATGAGGACAAGTCGGCCGTGCTTTCCAGGTTTGCCTGAACCATCACGCGTACGCCGTCACACATCTCTGCTGGCCATGTGGCCGTTTTCAGTGTCAGGGTTTCCCAGTCGGTGTATTCCTGGCGGCGCCTGCGGTATTGAGCCACATCCTCATCGTCAGGCTGTAGCAGCACACAGCCTTCCAGTCCGTCAACAATGAGGGTGTCATCCTCATGCACGCTGGTCATGAGACCGGTGACATCTGAAAGACAGGGAATGCGCAGACCGCGAGAAAGTATGGCCGTGTGGGACGTGGGACCGCCCTCAGCCGTCAGAATTGCCTGGACGTGATCCAGATCCAGTTCCATGACATCGGCTGGGGAAAGGTCCTCGGCCACCAGCACCCCGTTTTCAGTCGCAGCGCCTTTATGCCCTGGACCTGAATGCAGGTACTCGCGAAGTCTCAGACCAACGGCCCGGATATCCTGAGCTCGGTCACGCAGATAGGGATCGTCCATGTCGCGAAAAAGGGCGCACAGCTCGTCAACAGTGAGTTTGAGCGCCCAGGCGGCGCAAATGTGCTTATGGGCGATGCGAGCCAGGGCTCCTTTGATCAGCTTGGGATCCCGGGCTATTTCCATCTGAGCGGCAATGACATCGCCGTATTCCGCAAGGTCATCGGGAACATTTTCCATGGTCGCGGCAAAAGAGGTTCGCACGTGTTCTGCGGCGGTCCGCAGTGCTTCCTGTTCTGTTTCCACCTCATCCGACGCAATATAGCGTTCCTCGTCCTGCACTGCGGTGTGGGTCAGTCGCACCCTGCCAATGGCGATACCGGGAGAAACAGGTGTGCCCAAAAGTACCGTGCGTGCCATGTGTCATTCCTGCATGTTGGTGAAAAAACGCGCCAGACCCTGCAATGCCTCACGGGCGTCCGGCCCGTTGGCCAGCAATGTCAGTTCCGCGTCGGCAGGTGGAGCAAGAGAGAGAATGTCTAGCATGCTTTTGGCATCCACTTCTCCTGTTTCGCTGATAAGGAGAATATCAGCGGAATATCGTTGGGCTTCCCGTGCCAGGCGTGCCGCAGGACGGGCATGCAGTCCGTTGCGCAGTCCCACACTGACGCGCAGTGAAAGCCCGCGCGGCGTTTGATCTATTTCTTCATCCATCACTCCCACCTTCAGGGTGGGCATAAAACCGCACCCGAGCGCGCTTATCTTACATGTCTGTTCAACCTAAGTCCATGAGAATGGCACAGAATGTCGCACACCATAGCAACAGTCTTGGTAGGTGAAGTTTGACTATCATCCATGCGGCGATAAACAGGGCAGCAATGCCCAAGAAGCAACCAGCCCATGGGAGAGGCTGCAGGACGCTGCATGGCAGTCGCCAAATGGTCAGCGCTGTCAGCAGAGCATTGACAATTTTTAACCTGTCTGCCCAGTTTATGCCGTCCATCTGTCGCAGACGTACCAACGCTGTCATACCGCAGCGCAGGCCATAAAAAAAACTATATGCTCTGAACAGCAGCTGTGTGACGCACAGGGTCGCTGTCAGAACCAGTGCCGCAACCGGCATGTCACTTAGAATGAAATTGACGCTGACGAGCGCCCACAAGGGAAGCAGTGTGCCACTGAACAGGGCGTCACCCAAGGCGGAAAGGGTGGTGCCCAAGGTTTCACGCACAGAAGATATGGCCGTTTGAGGCAGGGAGCCGTTGGCCACATGTTCCTCAAGAGCAAGCAGGATGCCCACATATAGGGGGGCCAGAAAGGGATGAGTGTTGCTGTGCCCCGCATAGCGACCAAAGGCCTCAGCTCGCGCCGCAGGATCGGGAAAGAGATGGCGCAGGCCAGGTTCCAGAATTAAGGCCATACCGATTTGCTGCATGCCCCGTGTTGTCACCGCCGCATTGATGAAGGCGGTGCGGGCAAGACAGGCAAGTGCGACGCGAGTGGGATACATGGAAACCCCTGGGAGGTTCACTCTTTTGAGGCGTTTTCGCCCTGGCCCGTATCAATCTGCGGGAGTTCATGAAGTAGGGCGTAGATTTCTTTGCCGGTCCAACCGTTTATGTGTTCCTGAACTTGCCGGACAATCTGACGGGGTTTTTCAGCATTTTTCATGACTTCCTTAAGATAAAGATAAACCTGCGCGTCGGGAGTTCGGATTGGCTGTTCAGATGGACCTATGATCACCGTCAGTTCGCCCAGAAAATCGTCGGGCAATTCAGCGTATGCCTCCAACCGTGTCAGTATAAATTCCTCGTGTTCCTTGGTCAATTCCCTGCAGATTGCCAGATCGCGCTGGCCGAGAATGGAGGCGGCGTGTCGTAGACTTTCCTTGAGTCTGTCCTTGCGTTCAAAAAAAACAAGAGTGCCTGGAACTGAAGCAAAAATCTGGAAAAGAGCGTCGCGTCCGGCATTGTCGCGTGGCAGAAATCCCAGAAATGTATACGGCAGTGGGGCTATGCCTGCCGCAGAGAGAGCTGTCACGGGGGCTGACGGACCGGGCAGGGGCGACACGGATAATCCCTCCGCCCTGCAGCTTCGTACCAGACGGTAGCCGGGGTCGGCCATAAGAGGTGTCCCCGCATCCGAGACCAGTGCTATGTTTGAACCCGTGCGGAGCATTTTCAGAACGTGTTCTTGCCGTTCCTCCTCATTGTGGTCGTGAAAGCTCAGCAGACGCCTCACCGTGATGCTGCACTGTCTGAGCAGGCGTGCGGTACGGCGTGTGTCTTCGGCCAGCACCAGATCCACTTCGGAGAGAATCCGGCGCGCCCGGGGAGAGAAATCACCAGGGTTGCCAATGGGTGTGGCAACGATCCACAGGCGATTCGCAGGAGAAGGCATGGCGGTAATGCTCCGGGTAAAGGACATTGCCTTGGCGTACAAGGCAGATCACGTCAAATCTGCAGGGGTGGCTCCAGGCATTGTGTGAGGCAAGCCAGGCCGTGGCCGCACGGCAAAGGGTGCGGCACTTTGACGGTGTGAGCCCTGAGGCGGGACCACCGTAGTTGCTGCTGTTGCGGGTTTTCACTTCTACAAAGACAATGGTGTCGCCGTCACGGCAGACAATATCCAATTCGAGCCTGCCTTTTCGCC
>JAGAEE010000134.1 GCA_017613295.1 Desulfovibrio sp.
CTCCAGTGATACGTGCGCCAAGGCAGAGTACATTGGCATCATTGTGTCTGCGGGCAAGGCGTGCGTGCAGTTCAGTTGTACACAGAGCCGCACGTATGGCGGGATGGCGATTGGCAGCGATTGAGACGCCAATTCCTGTGCCACAAATGAGAATTCCCCTTCCTTGATCTCGAGTTACGGCCTGACAGAGCCTGTGAGCATATACGGGATAGTCGCAACTTTCGGTGGAATACGTACCTTCGTCTTTCACAGCGATGCCTTTGTCGGCAAGAAAACGTGCAAGGCGTTCCTTGAGCGAAAATCCGGCATGGTCAGAGGCTAAATGAATGGTTTGCATTGGCACCTCCGTCAGAAATACTATCATGGCTCAAATGGGGAACTACAGGACCTTGCAGTATTATGTCTAGCATTGTGGCAGAGTTTCGCAACACTGTGACGTCATTCTAGCACATTGGGCAGGCAGATCGAACTCAAAACGAGTTCCGCTACTGTCGCTTGAATTGGGAAAGTGGCAGCAACGGAGCTGTTTCTGGAATGGGGAGAGACAGTTGTTCATTGGTAAAGGGAACAAGTGGATTTTCCCGTTCCTTGACAAGTACGACGGCACGTTTGCCATTGCTGTGGACAAGGTTCAAGCGGTGGGGTAGGTATGGTTTATCATCAGTATGAATAATTTCCATACGCCAACCTTTTCCTTCGGGCCGCTCCACCCATGCCACCGGCAAACCTCTGGAATCCAGCGAGAGGATACCACCGAGCTGATTTTTTAAATCATAGCCGACTGTTCCGTCCTTGGCAAGGGATGCCAGACCATGTTCCTTGCCGAAAGCTTCAGCATATCGGCCATTGAGCAGATCAGCTAGGCGTTCAAGATTGAAAGGAATGGGAACACCCACCTGTAGCAGGGGTTTGTTGCTTCCTTGGTGGAAATATGCCTTGTTTTCCCCAGGGCTGTAAACGAGAAAATGTTGTCCGTCTTCGAGAATCTTGGCGACAATGGCCCCAACGCCCGCCATGACATCAAGGCGGAGCTGTCTTGCGCTGTTGCCCCAGAAAATGGACGTAACACGCCTTGTATCTCCCTCCGTTCCGAAACGCAGGCTCATAGTCAGCCGGTAGGGGGATGACGGTTGTGTCATGGCGGTATAGAGCTTCCAGCGTCCCTCAAACTGCACCTCTTGATCCGGCTGAAGCGGTATTGAAGGTTGACGGGCACAGGCACAAAGCATTATCAAAAAAATGAGAAAAATGTGTTTTTTCATAGTTGTAAAAGACGGTGCCGTAATGCTTCCGCATTATCGGGTTTTCGCTCGAGAGCCTTAATATAAGCTCGTCGCGCCTCTTCGGTCAGGTTCATGCGTGACGCAATATCACCATAGTGTTCCCATATGGAAGGATCATTCTGATCGTCAATCTTAACGGCGCGGCGAATCTCCCTGAGGGCCTCTTCCAGTTTGCCAGATTTGAAATAGGCCCAGGCCAGGGAATCGACAATATATGCCTGATTGGGAGCCAGAGTGTCTGCCTTGATGAGTAGTGTCAGCGCACGGTCCAGATCGCGTCCTTCCTCAGCCAAAGTATAGCCTACATAGTTCAAAGCTTGATAGTTGTCTGGATGAAGAGTTAACAGAAGCTCCATTGTTTTGAACGCTGATTTTTTGTCTCCGCTTTCGTCCTGTAACGATCCAAGTAGAAAAAGCATGTCCGCATTGTCTTGCCAACGCACCACGGCCTTTTGCGCCGTTTCTAGGGCTTGGGATTTCTGTTGCAGTCGTGCCAGCAGGCGTATTTCGGCTTCTACGGGTTCCGAGGCATCGGGAAAGGCAGAGATGGCCTGGCGTACGACCCCAAGCGCCTTGGAATCCTTCCCGTCTCTGACCAATAATTGTGCCCGTTCTAGCAAGACACGCATGGAAGGGCCACCTGAAGGAATTTGGTCTAGCCAGGCAAGAGCCATGTTCAAATCTCGACGTTGCTCATAGGTCAACTCTGCGAGCATGAGATATGCCTCAATAGGTGTGCCGGATTTGCCTATCATCGTTTTGAGCAGACTTTCAGCCTGAAGAAAATGGCGCGACTCCAAGAGCATTCCTGCCACAGCGATGGTGAAGGCGGGCGTTTCTGGGCCTTTTCGTAAATACCTGAGGGCGCGTTCCGGTTGATTCAAGCGCAACGATGTACTTATGAGTCTGAGGAGAACGTCCTGAGGAGAAAAATTAAGTTTCAGAAGCCGTTCATAAATATCTTGTGCGGCCTTAAGGTCGGATTTGCGTTCGTAAATCAAGGCTAATTCGGTGAGAGCCTCGACAAATTCGGGCATTCCCTTGATGGCACGCTGTAGGAACGGCACGGCTTCATTTCTTTTATCCATGCCGATGAGCGCCCTTGCCTGGTAGTAATCAACAAGCGGGGTACGTTGCTTTCCTTTGATGCTGTCAAATATATGCTCTGCTTCTGGATACTGTTTGTTTTTTACAAGCAGAAGAGCCATTTCCATGCGGGCGTCGATGGCGTCGGGATGTTTTTCAAGGTAATCACGCATGCGTGCAATGCCGAGTTCCGGCATATCCTTTTCTTGAAGGATCTCAGCATAGAGCAAATTGAGAGAGAGGTCATCTGGCCACATCGCAAGAGCCTCGTCCAGAACAGTGCTGGCATAGGGCGATTTTCGACTCAGCAACCAAACCCCGCCTTCCAGCCAGACGCTGGCGGGCATGCGTGCTTTGACCATAAGAGGAATGATGGCGGCAAGCCCCTGTTCGTCTTCATGATGTATGGCCTGTGTAAAGACAAGATAAGCAAAGGTATTGAGAGCATCAGGCGTCAGGTTATTTTCCGCTGGACGTAGTGGCACACCATGTAGTTCCTGAGGTGGAGACGAAACTGATTTTTCCGGCGCAGGCTCAGAGAGTCCTTTTGTCTCTTTGATCTTTTGGTGATTTCCAGAACAGCCGCCGCAGCCAACCAGGGAAAAGGCGCAGAGAGCGAGAAGAAGAATGGCACAAAGAAGCGAGTTGTAGGGACGTCTCATAATCAGGAGTGTATCCATGTGTCCGAAAAATCTTTGATATCCAGGGCAAGATGCTGTCGAATCTTTTCCAGCAATCGTGCTTCAAGCTGTCGCACGCGTTCTCTGGTTACTTTATACCGTTCCCCTATCTCGCGCAAGGTGACTGGTTCGTCAGTGAGCAGGCGGTTGTGCAAAATATACAATTCCTTTTCGTTGAGTTTTGGCAAAAGGGTTTTCAGGCGGGATCTTACAAGGTCAGCCATTTCATCGCGTGCAAGACCGTCTTCAATGCCGGGGCCGAGCGCAGGCAGAAAATCCATATGGGTTGCGCCGCCGCTCTCTTCTCCCACCTGGGCATTGAGGGAGAGGTCGGTCGCCGCCATGCGTTGATCCATTTCGGTGATCTGCTCCTTGCTTACACCGAGACGTTCGGAGAGCATGGCTGCATCTGGGTCGAAGCCCTGCATGATAAGTTTTTGACGTTCACGGTTGAGATTGTAAAACAGCTTGCGTTGTACCTGGGTTGTGCCAATCTTGACCATGCGCCAGTTGTCCATGATAAATTTGAGAATGTAGGCTTTGATCCAGAACGAGGCATAATACGAAAATTTTATGCCCTTATCAGGGTCAAACTTGTTCACCGCGTGCATCAGTCCCACATTGCCTTCCTGCACAAGGTCGAGTACGTTTTGCATCCATCGTCGCTGGAAGTCCATGGCGATGCGGACAACAAGCCGCAGATGGGAAGATACGAGTCGAAAGGCGGCGTCGGCATCGTTGTGGTCACGCACGCGTAGGGCAAGTTCGTGTTCTTCATCAGGTTTCAGGAGTGGAAAGCGGCTGACTTCTCGTAGGTA
>JAGAEE010000135.1 GCA_017613295.1 Desulfovibrio sp.
CCAACCTACGGTGAAATGCCATGCGCAATTCTTTCGGCCAAGGCAGGGAACACAAATACAGCGCAAGCCAGCCATGCCTCCGGCAACGCTCAGGCAGGGGGACTTCCAAATCCCGTTGTGCCACTATAGTCGTCGCCTCACCTGACTGGTACTGGCCGCGTACCAGGGCGTAGTCAAAAAGTTCGTCGCCCAGTGCCTCACGGCAGGCCAGGCGTTCCTTGCGTGTGATAATTCGCGCCAAAGCCGGAGCGTGCAAGGCCACACCGACGACTGCTGCAAGGCGGGAAAGTTGATCATCATCAAGCAGAGCCAATTTACGGGAATCCTCACTGAAATCCCAAAAGAACACTACATCCTGTTCTGACTCTTCCGTGCGCACACTGTCGGGCGATCCGGCCAGCCAAGATTTCAGGCTTTCAAACGAGTTTGCGGCAAGGGGGGACGTGAATTCTGTTCGCATACGGGGAAAGGCATTGCAACGCATGATCGCAGACCATAAGACATTCTTCTCTGCCAACAGAGCGTCAAAGAACGGTTTTTCCGGGGAATGGCCCTGCGCCATGCCACACCCCCCTATCCCTTATCCCCCGAGGGAAGGGCTTTTTCTTCTGTAGCCCCAGACTTGCGCTTTTGCCACAGCCACACGCCGCCAATGCCAATGGCCGCGAAAACCAAAGCCAGGGCCACAGTTTGCAGTAACAGCGGCAAGGATAAACGCTCCCCAAAGAGCGACGGGGGGGGCGGTGGCACCTGTGGCAGGGTAACGCTTTCCCGCACGGGCACCAGCATCACGGTCACATTGTCGTAAGAAAGCCCAGCCACCGCGCCAGCCGTGGCCTTGCGTATATCTGCCACCAGCGTGGTCACAATGGAATCCGGAGTGTGTCGCAGAAAGACCGTGGCAGACGGAGGGATTTTTACGTTGTTCAAGGGATCGTTGACACCCAGTACGACATGCACCCTGGCTGTGAGCACACCGTCAATGCGAGAAAAGGTGTTGGAAAGCTCTTGCGACAAGGCCCATGTCATGCGGGCCTGTTCTTCTGAGGCTGAGCTTATCATCCCGCCACCGGCAAACACGCTGCCCAAACTGGCAAAGTTGTCTCTGGGGAGGCTGTTTTCCCTGAGCAACTGAAGGGCACTCACCACCTGAGTGTTTTCCACGGAAATGGCATAGCCCGTCTTGCCAACCGAGATTTTTTCAGCGCTCACGCCCCGCTTGAGCAAAACGGACAGCATGGCGTTCGCTTGATTCTCATCCAGACCAGTGTATATCTGCGTCTGGCAGGCGCATAACAGCAAGGTTACAACCATAATCGTCAGGGTCAAATAGGGCGCACGTCGTACTAACATGGCATTTCCATGAAATTCGGGGTCACAGTGAGCTGGCGAGCTCCATAGCCAGCTGCTTTTGCGGACAACCTTCGGCAATGTGCCCGAAGGCATCCTCCGCCTCTGACTTGCGCCCAGCCAGCAGCAATGTCAAACCTTGTATGACGCATGCGTCAGCGTCTTCAGGGCTTTGCTCCAGTATAGGAGCAAGAATGTCCAGGGCCGTGTCAAAATCGTCCACCACAAGATGGGAATAAGCCAGTGCGATGACGGCAGGCGCAAAGCCCGGACGCACGGCCAGCACGCCATCCAAAATGACTCTGGCCTCAGCAGGCATGCCCTTGTGGCAGGCCAGGTTGGCAATATCCAGCAGCAGCGCGATATCTTTATCCTCAAGAAGTGTGGCAATTGTTTGGGCCATGATTGTCACCTCGCCATTTTGTCATGAAGGCGCGGAGCGGCTTCCTCCGCTGTTTCCACAGCCAGCAGAGCCCGTTGTGCCCTGGAAAATTCCTCTGCGGAAAGTCCCGCGTCCATCACAGCGCGAAGACGCGTTTTTTGCTCAAACAGTGCCTCTTGCAGGCGTCGAAGCCCCGCTCCGCTATGGTCATCTTGCAGCAGGTCAAATGCGGAAAAAGATTCACTCATGTTTTCCTCTCAAGCTGTAGGTAAAGACCCTGTCACCGCGCCGCAGGGTCAATGTTGATGTGGTGATATTTTCCAAAACATTGCCGTTGGGCAAAACAGCCCCCGGGAAAAGGCATTTGCCGTCCTCAGTGGAAATAAAGTCCAAGGGTGCGGCATACACTCCCGTCAGACTCAATCCGCCCAATGCGTCACCCTCATCCCTGGGAACTTCACTACTCTCCTGCTTGTCCTTACCGGCACGGGGCTGGCCGGGTAGCGTCAGCGTCGCGCCATGGCTGTGTGTCAAAACAGGCTGCGCGTTATCATCCAAAACCCCTTCACCAAACAATGGCACTCCGAAATGAGCGCTCAACCCCGATTTCAAACGTTCCAACGTCGGCTGCCTGTCAGGCGACACGTTGCCTGTCAAACTGATGCGGCCAGGCAAATAAACTGGCTGTATGTCACTGAACCCAACATTCTGGAGGGCCGCCAGCACAAAAGGGGCCGCCTCCTTTTCGTGAACGACACGACGCTCCTTAACCGGCGGTGAAGGCACGTCCTTTTCCAACGCGACGAAAGCGTCAGCCTCCACCAAGGCATCACGCATGAACACGGCTACCATCAAATGCGGTTCAGCCGCACTCCGCTCCATGTGCACAGCGGGAAAAAATCCGCGCACTCCCAGGGCGTTTTGCACGGCCCGCACCATATCGTCGTCCACCGCCACTTCCAGATAGACAGGAAAAGACACTTCCTGCACGGCCTTCTGCAGACGTTCCAAATCTGCTGCCGAAGCCACTGCGCCGCGTACCTCAACGCCAGGCCATCGCGGCGTCACCGCAAAGCCGGTCAAATGCTCCCTGGCCAGAATATTGTTGACCAAGGTAGGGTATTCTGAACGACGAGGCCCTGTGGAGAACACAACAGACAAGGCACACAACAGTATCGCCAAAAACAACAAAAGCCCGGGATGCCGCAGACGTTGGAGCAAGGGAGTTCGTGGTCGCAAACTCCCGTCCATACGCACGGGCTGAAAGCCTGCGGATGTCGCTTCTTGATTGTCATCCACGCTGAGGGGTGAGTTTGCGAGAGTGCCAGCTCCCTCCTCAACAGGTATCTGGCCCGATCCGGCATCTGTGTCCACCGTCGGCGCAACACTGTCCGCTTCTGCGTTTACGGCTTCTGCACTTGTTTCCGTACCGATTTTGGCAGATCTGCCATCAATATCCACGCGTTGTGGAATGAGATATTCCTGTGCCACACCGGGCAGATTCCACGCAAAGCAGGTTTCCCCCAAATACCAAGGCGCCCCCGCTTCCAAAGGGCCTTCTTCGCTCACCTCCACGCCGGCCACTATCACCCGCCCCTCCTTTGGCAAGACAGTGACGGCGGCGTTTCCTGTTTCGTCCATGCTAACGCGCAGTTCCGCATGGCGCGGGGACAGGCCGTTAAGAATGAGATCGCAGGCGTCATCACTGCCCAAAAGCCAGGAACCCGGCGTCAGTTCAATGCGTGCCCCCAGATGGACGCCTGAAAAAACGTGCAGCGTGGCGACGGCCGCCGCCCGATGTGAGGCCTCCTCACTCATGGACGCACCGCCGTGGTTGACGTTGTCAGCGGGCGGGCGGGTTCACCCATGGGCGAGGGATGATTCGGCTTGCCTGGCTGGGCCGGAATATCCGGCGTAGAAGCGTAATCCAGCCGGCGGCGTGTGCAGCCACCCACCGGAGGTTTGGAGGGAATGCGCTCGTCGTAGTTGGCAGAAGCGGCAGTACGGCTGAAACGCGGGTCCTCAACACGATTTGGCACGGGCGGTGCGTCCTCTACATTGAGAATACGCGGCGTGATGAGCACCAGCCGTTCCATCCGGCTGTGCTCCAGCTTGTCCGAACCAAAAAGAAGCCCAAGAAGCGGAATATTCTTGAAACCGGGTACACCAGACTCGTTGTCACCCTGTTTCTCATGATAATAGCCCGCAATAAGCAGGCTCTGCCCTTC
>JAGAEE010000136.1 GCA_017613295.1 Desulfovibrio sp.
CCATTTTCAGATTGGCTCGCAGCAAACGAGCCGTACAAAGAAGGTAAAGATTGTTCAGGTTTTCCGCGAGGCTGCCTCCCTTGTCCAGGTTCAGGGAAGAGGAAAGCTCGTTGATGATGTCAATGACCTTGGAAATGAGAATGCCCTTTCCGGCGAAATCCTTGGCCAGCATCTTGACACGTGCCTGCTGAATAAACTTGAGCGCTCCGTCATAGAGCAGGAGCAGAAGGCGTCCCTGGTCAGTGGTGCTCACATTGGTCTGAAAATACGCATGTGCGGCCTTGTTCATATGTTTCCCTTCCTGTGTTGGACGTGGGGGTTGTTACTTCTTATTGGAGCTGAGAGAATTGATCTGAGCCTCCAGCTGCGTCTGCTGATCGTTATAGTTCTTTAATAGGGTTTCCAGGTTGGCGAAATAGGTCTTCTGCCGGCTTTCCCAGAGGGCAATGCGCTGTTCTTCCTTGGAAATGGCCGTGTCTATATTGGCCATGATGGTCTTGTAGTTGTCGCGCAGAACCATGAGGGCGCCATTTTCCGACTTGATGGAAATGGCGTCCGTATTGACACCTGACGAAGTGGAAACATTGACGTCCGTAAACTTCAGTTCGTTTTTGAGGAAGGTATTGACCGTTTGAACAAGACCTTCCTTAATGCGGATTTGCCCCGAGTGCGCCCCTTCCGAAAGATTGTCTATTTGAAACGAAAGGCCGCGTGCGTCGCCCGAGCTTACACTGTAGTAATAGCCGGGCTGGCTTGTGTCTCGGGTGGCTTCCACGCCGCCCACATAGACGTGCTCAATGTTGCCTGCGGAATCAACCGTATAGGAAACGTCATAGGTTCCGCCCTTGGTGATGCCAGAAACATGACTGCCGTATCGGAAATCGGAAGACGTGCTGGCGCCCGTCCCGCTGGCGCAGAAAAAATCTACCACAGCGGACAGGTTGTTGTTGATCATGTTTTCATAGTTCTGCTCGTCCATCTGCTGGATGGAAGCTATGCTGGCGGCGGGCGCAACAACCAGCAGCCCATACGTCTGGCTGGTGGCGGTTGTGTCCATCTTGATACCCAGATTGGCTAGGTTGGCCAAGGTATCACCAGAGAGCAGGTCGGAGGCGTCCGTACGGCTGGTGAAGCCGGGAGGGGCGCTGCCGAGCAGGTTCGTGAAACGCGAATTGAACAACTGCACGCCGTAGTTGCCCTGCAGCAGGCCACCTTTTTCGGCGGTCAGCTGGGATGTGCTGTAGTTGCTGCTGCCGATCTTGTCGGGATCGTTTGTGGTGGTTTCCTTGTTCTCATCGTATGAGGTGAATTGGCGTACGGTGAGCAGTACGGAGTTTACCGCATCCAGAAAATTCTGGATGGACTGCTCCACCGAGGCTATGTCGGTGCTGACAGAAATGTTGGCCGCACCCGTGCCCTGAATGCTGAAAACCACGCCCTCCAGAGCATCACTGACACTGTTGGAAGAGGACTCCATCATCACCGGCCAGTTGTCGATCTGGAACTTGGCATTGGCCGCAGTCTGAATGCTCCAATTGGAAGAGGCCGTCACCTGGCCGGTAATAGCTGGGCCGGAGACGGTCCTGATGTCGGCTATCTGAAGATAGTAGTTTCCGCTGGTCGGGATGCCTTCGTCAAGGTCCACCCCAAGGCCCTCCTCGTCCACCAGAGTCACGTCCAGCCCCTGATTGCGCATTTCTGTCAGGATGTCGGACATGCTTGTGCCACCGGCAAAGGTGAGGTGGGTGACCGTGCCATCGTTGAGGGCAATGTCGTATTCAAGGTCGGGCGGGCTTTCCAGGGTGTCTGTCTCGGTCATACCAGCAATGGAGGTCACAGCATCGGTCTTGACGGTAACGCCGTCCATGCCGCCACCAGTGCCACCACCGCTCAGGTAGAATCCCGTCACCTGGTCGGAAAATGTGACCTTGTTGCCATCCAGGCTTCCATAATTTTGGAGTTCGTTCAGCAAATCCTGGTAGGTGGCGTCCTGTGCCAAGGAAAAACTATCTGTGCTTCCGTCGGCCTTGACGAAGGTATAGGTGAAAGTCTTGGTGGGATCGGCATTGCTGCCGGCGAGCTGCTCGGTCAAATGAGCTGTGTCAATGGTCACGGCGGTGGAGAAATTCTTCGTGACACCCGTGCCAGTGATTTCCGTGCCCATCTGTCCCTCTGAGGAGGTGACGCCAATACCGGTATCAGTAGAAGAAAAACTGAGGCTTTCCACATTGGCAAGCTTCAGCTCCCACGATCCTGCACTGTTGAGCCCCATGTTCACGGAAGTGGCTCCGGAGGCCTGTGCGATCTGTAGGGCCACGTCCTTCAGGCTGGTGCCACCAGCAATGTTCAGGGTACGGGTGCTTCTGGTCACGCCGTCATTGATCTGCAGTGTCACCGTCTGGGCCGAGGACAGCGTGGTCTGGGCGGGCGAGCTGCCGAGATTCAGCAGCGTGGAGGGCGTGCTAAAAGTGCTTTGCGCGTCGGCATCGCGACGGTACATGGCCCTGACGTCCGTCAGCGTCAGATTGCCGCTGTCGTCAATGGAGGCGATGTTGCGGCCCACCTTGGCATTGATGGCCGAGGCAAGATCGCTGTTCGTCTTGTCACCGGCAATGCGTACCGTGAACCTATTGCCGTCCTCCATGAGGAGATCATAGGCATAGTTTGTGGGATCTGTTACGGCGCTGGACATGTCCAGTGGCTCATTGGTGCGCCAGGTGGAGGCGGAACCCGTGGCGTCCATGCCCTCGAGGTTGCAGCTGTAGATCACAAGGTCGTTGTCGGCCCCTGTGCTCTTGCCCGCAATCTGGAAAACGTAGCCACCGCCGGTCTGAACCACGCTGACCTTGATGCCGGGATTGTCCATCGAGTTGTTGATCATGCTAACAAAGGAATCCAGCGTGGTGTTGGCGGGAACGTCCACACTGTAGTCCTTGCCTGCATAGCGGTAGGAAAAAGCCTGAGTCTGACCGGTGGTGTTGATAAGGTCGGTCTTGCTGGAAAAAACATGACCGGTATTGGCCCAGATGGCATTGCTGGCCATCTGCGAAACATTGATGGTATGCTGCACGTCGTCGGCGGAGGCATTGGCCACGGCCGTGATGACATTGGCGTCACTGCTGACGACATTTTTGGTCACAAAATTGTTCTTGTTGGTCAGCGATGCCAGCATGTTCTGCGCTGCGCCCACCTGCTCAATGATCTTGTCAAAGGCGTCATAGCGCAACTTCCAATCACTCTTCCACGCTTCAAGCCGGTTGAGTTGGGTGGACTCAACCTGCTTGAGTTTGGCAAGAACATCGTCAAAATTCGTGTCTGAACCGCTCAAACCCCAGATGGCGTTGGAGCCGGAAATGCTGATGGCCATATGACGCCTCGTCAATAAAAGGGCTTATCCCTTGTTTGGGGAAGCCAAAGCCAAATCCCGCTGCCTGGTAACGTGGTCAAGAAACAGCGGCAGAAAATGCCGTTTTTTGCGGGCATAAAATTTAATGCAAAATGCGTGCAAAAATTATTTTAGAGAGAAAGGCTGACGCCAGCATTGACCAGAAGCCCGCATTATATATCTGCAAATACTTTTTTCGGTCGTTTTGCAAAAAACTATAGGGCGCGCAGGTGTGAACGTGAAAACTGAAGGCGTCGGAAATATGACCGGGGTGGGCAGATCGCAGAAACGACCTGCCCTGATAGGGGAAAAAGTCAGCGTGAAAGTTCTTTCCAACGTGACAGCAGGGCCCGCAGGGCCTTGCCACGGTGACTCAGTTGATTTTTTTCTTCCCGCGACAACTGAGCGGCACTTTTGCCAAGGGACGGGATGAAAAAGACGGGGTCATAGCCAAAACCGTTGCTGCCGCGTGGTTCGTGCAGCAAAAGGCCTTCCCAGACGCCACGTACGCACATTTCCTTTCCGTCGGGACGAACAGCGGCCATGCAGCAGACAAACCGGCATGAGCGTTTTTGGTCTGGAATGCCTGCCATTTCGTGAAGAAGCTTTCGCATGTTGCGATTGTCGCGGCTTTCATGAGGAAGGCTCTGCCAGTCATTGGAATATCGTGCGGAGTGGATGCCCGGTGCGCCGTTCAGGGCGTCCACCATCAGACCCGAATCGTCGGCAACGCTCAGAAGTCCGGTGGCGGAGGCCACTGTACGGGCTTTTATCAGGGCGTTTTCTTCGAAAGTGGCACCATTCTCCTCAATTTCTCCCAGTTGTGGAAAATCGTCGAGCCCCAGTACCGAAATACCAAAAGCGCCTAAAGGTTCTGCCAGTTCACGAATTTTGCCGGTATTTGTGGTGGCCAGGACGATGTTCTGCGGTGTGATGGTCATGCTTTCATCCTTGTGGTGATGCTGTTGAAGGACAGGGGGAAGGTGGGTCAGGTTGAAGATCGACAGGGCACGGGTACGGTGGCGGTGCAAATGCCGGAGATGATCATCAACCCGCCGACAATCTGGGCCGGCACTATCTGTTCGTGCAGGACAAGTACGGATCCCGCGCCGGCGAATACCGGCAGGCTGTAATAGAGAATGCCCGCCCGCACCGGACCGATGCGGTCGATGCCTATGGTCCACAGCCAGAAGGCCACGGCTGAGCACCCAAGACCAGCGTAAAGGACGCCCGTGACCAAAGCCGGGGTGACCGTGGGCAGGGGCAGCAGCCAGGCTTCCACCAAGGTGCAAGGCAGGGCGTAGAGGAGTCCGAGGCAGAAGGTGGAGATGTTGAAACCCAATGGGGATATTTGCTGTGGACGCCTACGCATGAGCAGCGAATACACGGCAAAGCAAAGCATGCCGCCCAGTGTCCAGAGATCGCCGGCATTAAAGCGCAATTCTGACAATTGATACCAGTCGCCCCGGCTGATAAGGATGAGAGCCCCGGCCAGGACTGCCAGCATGCCCAAGAGTCGACGGGGTGTTATGGCCTCGCTGTAGAAAAACCGTGCCAGCAAGAGGATGACCACCGGGCTTGCCGGCATGAGCAGGGCCATGTTCAGACTGGAGGTACTTTGCGCCGCCTTGTAGATAAAGGTGTTCATCAATGTTACGCCCAGAATACCCATAAGTGAGAGATAGCGCCAGTGCAACCGTATGTGGGGCCAGTCTTGGCGCCAATGGCAGAGCGCGAAAGGCAGCAGAGCTAAGAAGGCCACGGCCCAGCGCCAGAAATTGAATTGCCACGGCGGGATAATGTCATGGAGAGCCCTGGCTGCCACAAAATTTCCCGACCAGACCATTGTGGCCAGCAGGGCCGCACCATAGCCCACAGCAGAAGTACGCATGAGGTTTCCTCACAAGGATATGTTTCATAGTAGCCATGAAGGGGGGTAAGGTAAAGATCCGACGCCGAGACTCGGTTTCAGTCGCGTGCCAGAAGGTGCTATGACGTTTTGAAGTCCACAGGAACGCGTACACACGCGCCCTGCTTGTTGGTGAAAAGCAAATAACCGTGTTCCAGGCCATACAGATAGAGACGTCGGGTGATGTCCACGTCCATGCGGCAGTAAGCGGCAATATCTTCCAGCCGACCCTCCTGCCACCAACGCAGGGCCTGCATGCCGTCGGCACTTTTGGGGGCGTTTAGCGTGGCCTGCCCGAGGTTGTTCAGGGAAAGTCGATAATGCAGGCGTTCGGTCACGCGCTGAAGCAGATCCAGCCCGGGCAAATCGCGCATATCCCATGGCGCAAAGGGCTGCAGTACGCTGTAGTCGAAACGGAAACTGTTGTACCCCACCACCAGATCGGCGTCATGGAGGCGTTGGAAAAGTTCGGGCAATGCCTCCTGCGTGTAGGAAAAATAGCTGTCATCCCTGCTGTCATAGGCGACCGCGACGCTCA
>JAGAEE010000137.1 GCA_017613295.1 Desulfovibrio sp.
CCATGACGGCGCAGGCTCCGGCGGCTTCGGCAATTTTGGCCTGTTCTGGCGTGGTCACGTCCATGATGACACCGCCCTTGAGCATTTCAGCAAGGCCTGTCTTCAGGCGTATGGTACCCTGTTCCATAGTGTTGGCTCCTTGTTCCGGACTATAGGGGTGGTCGTAAAAGCATATTTTGTACGCACGCTTATACGCGTGCTTGGTTGAGACGGCAAGACGAGTCAGGGGCAAAAATCAATTTTCATTTTTCAAAACGAGACCCCTGCCCATGACCTGCGTCAGGGGGTACGTCGGGCTGAGGGACTTATCTGCGAACATTTTGCATATTCTATAAAAATGGGCTACTGATAAATAGCCATCGTGCACAAGTATATGACGTTATGGAAGTTGTTGGGAAAGGAGTCACCCCATTATGGATATACAATTAGTTATCGTTATCTTTTGTGTTGTGGCAGCCTTATACTACTTTGTGCGGCGTATGTATCGATCTGTCAAAAGCGGCAAGTGTGCCTGTTGCGAAGATGGCGCTTCAAGCAAAAAGGGCAGTTGTGGCTGCGGATGCTCCCAGCCGCGTAAGGCCGTCATTACAAGATTCGACGAGGCGACACACAGCATGTCTGCCAAGGACGCCACTGTCGTCGAGGAAAGGACGATGTCCATCGAGGGCATGATGTGCGGTAACTGTGAGGCGCATGTCAAACACGCTTTGGAGTCTCTCGACGGGGTGATTTCTGCCACTGCCAGTCACAAAAAAGGAACGGCCACAGTGTGTCTGAGTCGTAAGATTCCCGATGAGACGCTTGGCCAGGCCGTTACCTCTGCCGGGTACACGTTTCGTGGTGTCGTGGTTATTTGAGGACACACGGATGATGTAACTGGACGCAAGATCCTTACACTCACACCGCATCAGCCCATTCGGTTCCGCACGTTCCGTTTACCATCTACGTTGCCTGATAGACGTGGTGGCGTTGCCAAAGTCACAGTTCACTCACCGTATTGGCAGATCGTGGCTTGCACTCTGGCCATGGAGAGACTATAATTAAAATTTCCGGGTGATTTCCTTTTTTCCCGGTGATACCTTCACCGTATTGGTGAGGATGACGTGCGGAGTGCTCATGACTTCCTCTCTTCTCATTGCCCTGCCGTGGTTGCACAAATCCATGCCATGTACCACTGGTCCCCGGTGGAACGGAGTCCTGCGTTTGTGGCCGGGTTTGCCAGACCCACCAGGGGAAGGATGGCTGTGCCCGGATGACTATCCCTTTTCACCGCGTGAAGCTGCTGCCTGTGCGGCAGATTTGAACCTTATGGGAGAAACCGCGCTTTCCGGACTTCCGCTTGAGGCGACCTTTCCCAGCCATGCTTCTGCAGTGAATATCGCTTCTGAGAAGGCTATGCTCGAAAGCCTTGGAGCCACCGATGGCAACGTGGAAGCCGCCCGCAGGGCTGAGGTCGCCCGTAGGGACGTGCTTGAGCGTCAGCAGGCACAAAAAGTGTTGCTTTGGGTCTGGCAGCAGGAAGAGCGCCTGGAAGAAATTGCCACTTTGGCCAGCCGTTTCGCGAAGACCACTGAGGGGCTTGCCACGGCCATGGGAAGTGAGTCGGACGAAAACACGCAAGGTTTTGCTTGTGAAGCTCTGACGGATGATTTTGTGAGTTTGAACACGCCTCTCACTTTGGACGAGAAGCTTTTCCCTTCCTGGCGGACTGTTGTGGAGAATGTCCTGTGCTTTATCCCACAGGATGCCGTTATTGCTCTCGAAGGAGCCATGCTGGAAGAGGTAACCGAGCTCCTGAATTATTCCCCAGCACCCCGGTGGGAACGATTTCTTGACACAATGGAGCAGGTAACAACGCTTGAGGCCAAAGCGCCTGGCTGGAAGCTGTTGGGGCGTACCCGGCCGACAGGGAAATTCTGGTTGGATGCTGAACGGTTGTGGATCGGCTGGAGGCATGCGGCATGAGCGCTGCGCTTTTCCTCCATGGCCTTGCTGGTGTGGTTTTTGATTGTGATGGCGTGATGATAGATTCGCGCGAGGCCAATACCATTTTTTATAACAGGGTGCTGGCCTATTTCGGTCTGCCACCAATGACAGCGGAGCAGGAACGGTACAGTTTCATGGCAACGGCCATGCAGGCACTGTTGTATATAGTGCCGCCGAAATTGCATAGCCAGATAGGTTACGTTGTCTCCAATGTGGTGCTTTACGATCGGGATATCGTGCCCCTGCTACGATTGAAGCCGGGCTTCAAGGACTTTATTGACGAATTGCACAGCAGGGGGGTGCGTATGGCAGTGCATACAAACAGAACCCTGCAAGGCATGCAAACGGTTCTGGACATTTTTTCCCTGCCCTCCTATTTTAGCCCTGTGGTTGCTGCGGACATGGTGACACCAAAACCTTCGCCTGAAGGGGCGGTGCGCATATGTGAGGATTGGGGCTGTAACCCCACGAGCGTGCTCTTTGTGGGAGACAGCAATCACGACAAAATGGCGGCTGAGGGGGCCGGTCTGGTTTTTGCCGCCATGGGCAATAATGATTTGCGGGGGCAGATCACTGTAAGGGATTTTAAGGAGCTGCGTGCGGCGCTTGCCGACGTGCTGCCACCTGTCATTTGGCACAGGTGACACGAATTATGCGCAGGAATGATGCAGAGTTTTGAACCCCCTGCAGGAGGAAGCATGATTGTGCTTGCCAATACGCTCAGTGCCATCGCCATGGTACTGGGTGGCGTGTTGAATCTGTATTTCTGGATTGTCATTATCGCGGCAGTGCTTACGTGGGTGCGACCTGACCCCTATAACCCCATTGTCAGGGCGTTGCGCACAATGACGGAACCGGTGTTTTATCTGGTGCGCAAGTGGTTGCCCTTCACTTACACCAGTGGGATGGATTTTTCACCGGTGGTGGTGCTGCTGGCCATCGAACTTTTCAATCGTATTGTGGTGGTGTCACTGGCGCAGTATGCGATGACGCTCCATTGAGGATGCCGTGATTGTCCCTTTGTTTGGGACGAGCGGTGAAAGGGGCAAGGCCTCTAAATTTTTAACGCGGGAGATTTCTTATGGATCAGTACGAATTGGATTTGTTGGAAAAGTACTCTGCCACTGATCCGGAACTGAAGTCCCTTTGGGAAGATCACGTTCTTTACAGCAAGCAGGTGGACAAGCTGGTGACAAAGGCCTTTCGTACGCCCACCGAGGAACAGACGCTCAAGCAGCTAAAAAAGCAAAAGCTTGAAGTAAAGACACAGCTTATGGAAATGCTGGATCGTTTGAAAAACCAATAGTCTGACCGGTTGGCAAGGAGCTGTTATGGAATGTACCGGTGCGCAGATTCTCCTTGAATCGTTGAAAAAAGAAGGTGTTGACGTGCTGTTCGGTTATCCCGGCGGCGCTGTCATAACCATTTATGACGCATTGCCGCGTTTCCCTGAGCTGCACCATATACATGTCCGGCACGAGCAGGGAGCTGTGCACGCCGCTGACGGCTATGCACGTGCCTCGGGTAAGGTTGGCGTGTGCCTTGTGACCTCGGGTCCCGGAGCCACCAATACTGTCACGGGGATAGCCACGGCCTATTGTGATTCCATACCGCTGGTTGTCTTTACAGGGCAGGTTCCCACCCATCTCATAGGCAACGATGCCTTTCAGGAAGTTGACATCGTGGGCATCACCCGTCCATGCACAAAACACAACTTTCTTGTGAAGGATGTGAACAAACTGGCCTTGACCATACGACAGGCGTTTTATCTGGCACGGTCTGGCAGACCAGGTCCCGTGCTTGTGGATCTTCCCAGTGATGTTATGGTGGCCAAAACGGAATTTGTCTGGCCAGAAGACGTTTACATGCGCAGCTACAATCCCACATACAAACCAAACCTCAACCAACTGCGCCGTGCTGTGGAGGAACTGGATAGTGCCGAGCGTCCCGTGCTGCTGGCCGGTGGTGGTGTCATCATGGCCAATGCCGCCAAGTCTCTCACGACACTCGCCAGAGAACTGCACATCCCCGTCACCTGCACTCTCATGGGACTGGGCGCATTCCCTGGCACGGATCCCTTGTGGCTTGGCATGGTGGGCATGCACGGAACCTATGCAGCCAACATGGCCATTAACCATGCCGACGTGCTCATGTGTGTGGGAGCACGTTTTGACGATCGGGTTACGGGAAAACTGACGGCTTTTGCCCCCAAAGCTCGCATTGTGCATATTGATATCGACCCCACGTCCATCCGTAAGAATGTGGAGGTTCAGGTTCCCGTGGTGGGCGATTGTCGACTGGCCCTTGATGGAATGCTGGAAATTTGCACTGCCAAACAGACTGGCAAGGATTGGCGCAGTGCACATAATGCCTGGCTGGAAGCCGTGATGGGGTGGAAGGCCGATAAACCGTTAAGTTATCAGAAGGGAGATGCCATCAAGCCGCAGGAGGTGGTTGAGGCCCTCTATGAAATCACGGGCGGCGATGCCATTATCACGACTGAGGTCGGTCAGCATCAAATGTGGGTTGCCCAGTTCTTTGCCTTTACCAAACCGCGTACGTTGTTGACCAGTGGCGGTCTGGGAACCATGGGTTATGGTTTTCCGGCAGCCATGGGAGCCCAGATTGCCCTTCCCGGGAAAAAGGTCATCGCCGTGGCAGGCGATGGTTCCTTACAGATGAACATTCAGGAAATGGCCACCATTGTCGCCAACAAACTGCCTGTCAAGGTTGTCGTCCTCAACAATCGGTATCTGGGCATGGTGCGGCAGTGGCAGGAACTTTTTTATAACCATAATTACAGCTCGACCAACATGGAAGCTCAGCCGGATTTTGTGAAGCTGGCAGAAGCCTACGGGGCAGAGGGGTATCGCATCGTTAATCCCTCAGAACTCAGGCTCATGCTGGAGAAGGCTTTGGCCTCGCCCAATCCCGCCATTATTGATGTGGTTGTTGAACGGGAGGAAAACGTGTATCCCATGGTGCCCGCCGGCGCGGCACTGGATGAAATGCTGCTGGTGTAAGGGAGGGCGGTTATGCAACGACATGTGCTTTCCGTGCTGGTGGAAAACGAACCCGGTGTTCTTTCTCGTGTGGCAGGGTTGTTCAGCGGGCGTGGCTTTAATATTCATTCGCTCAATGTGGCACCTGCCCTGGAAGAGGGCGTATCGCATATGACCATCACCACAGACTGTGACAGCCTGATTCTGGAGCAGATCATGAAACAGCTCCACAAGCTTGTCTCCGTCATCAAGGTGGTCGATTACGCGGATATTCCCGCCGTTTCCCGCGAGATGATGTTTGTCAAGGTGCAGGCCGAAGGTCTTATGCGTGGTGAATTGTTGCGCACCTGCGAGATATTCCGTTGCAAGGTGGTGGATGTGAGTTTCACAGAAATGACCATTGAGGCCACTGGTGACCACGAAAAGCTGGAAGCCATTCTCAATTTGCTCCAGCGTTTTGGTATCAAGGAAATTGCCAGAACGGGAGCGGTTGCCATGCGTCGCTCCATGAAGGTGGAATGAAGGAGAGTCTCATGAAAGTTTACTATGACAAGGATGCGGATCTTGCCTGCCTTAAAAACAAGACGGTGGCTATAATCGGCTATGGTAGCCAGGGCCATGCCCATGCACAGAATTTGCGTGATTCAGGCGTGAAAGTTGTGGTGGGTCAACGTCCGGGTGGAGCCAATTATGACCTTGCCAAGGAACACGGTTTTACGCCTGTTTCTGCCGCCGAAGCCGCAAAACAGGGCGATTTGATCATGATCCTGCTGCCCGACGAAGTTCAGGCTGCTGTTTATGAGCAGGACATCAAACCTCATTTGACGGCGGGCAAGGCTCTGCTGTTTGCCCACGGCTTCAATATTCATTTTAGCCAGATACAGCCGCCGAAGGACGTGGACGTATTCCTCATCGCCCCCAAGGGACCAGGTCACCTGGTACGGCGTACCTTTACCGAGGGTGGTGGTGTGCCATGCCTCGTGGCCATTGAGCAGAATGCCACCGGCAAAGCTCTGGAAACGGCCCTGGCCTATGCCAAGGGCATCGGCGGCACCCGCGCCGGCGTCATCGAAACAACCTTCCGCGAAGAAACGGAAACGGATCTCTTTGGCGAACAGGCCGTGCTCTGCGGCGGTATCACCGCC
>JAGAEE010000138.1 GCA_017613295.1 Desulfovibrio sp.
CACTATTTCTGCAAATAAGGTGATTATGTGATATCATCTTCTGATACTGTTCCAGTTTAGCTGGCAGTGTTGATTGAGCAACACGTTTTTTTAAAAAGGTGCTACTCATGTGCATCTTCTAATCTGTAGTTTCTTCATTCCTGCTAGGCGCCATGCTGATTGCCTGTCTACGTAGGTACTGCTTCTTTGCAATGCAGGGATAGGGAATAAACGGCGTATGAGGCGTTGTTTTGTCTTGCCCTGTTGTTCTGTCTTTCTGCGTTTCGTGCGTTAGAATCGATTTGGTGACGATTTTGTGGCATATGGACAAGCTGCTTGTTCTTTGGCAGGATGATGTTGCCAGTATCGGTCTCGCGTGGCTCAGACCCACGTTCGTTTTGGACGTAAGCACCGAGGGGGCAAAGCCGGACTGACTATCCTGTGGGGTAAAATCCGAGTACAGCGTGTCAGCTCCGGCTATTTTGTTGGGTTGCGGGTGGGGGTGTTCTCTGTATCCCCGTCAGTGATGGCAGAACGGGACACCACATTGCCTGCCTTCAAGCTCTCTGGTTCCAGAGTTTTTTTGCCAAAAAAACAAGCAGCTCCAGTTGTCTAGAACTGCTTGTGTCTGTGGACGGCGTACCCACAATCAGTCATGCCGACGAATCAGCACCTGGCAGTAGCCTTTCTGCTCGTGACGGTTTTAGCTTGGCAAAGAATCTCCTTTCCTGCAAGGTCCACAAAAATGTTTCACGGAACTGGAGAAATGCTTGATAATTGACTTTATTTTAACTTATTTTATTTCATTTCTTATGGACTCTAACTACATTTGGTATGATATTTTTTGCCTTTTGTAGTCTTTTAGCAATCAGTGAAGCAAAGGAAGCTTTACGACAAGAACTCGTCTGAGTGGGCGTTAACCTTTTTGTCGCCTCTTTTTCGTTTCGACTGCTTTTGTCTTACGAGTATAAATACATATGAAGTGACTTTTTAAGGCTCAACTAAGTACTTGACTTGCTTCTGCTTGTCCATATTCATCTTTAACCGCCCCAAAGCAGCAGCAGTGGTCTGGCTGGACGTAAGGCGTCCAATGGAATGTCCACCCGTTGAGCTCCTGCAGCCCATGGGGCTACCTGATAGGGTTGAAAATTGACACGCAGGCCTTGTGGGGTGAGTGTCAGGCTGGCAAAGTTTTCCGGTACTGTGGCGAGGCCGGCGCGCAACATATGTTCCTGGCGCAGGCCGCCAAGACGTTTGGAGAGTTCTTTGTAAGCCAAAGAGGACATGATGGAAAGGGCCGCGTCGGGATCTTCAAAAATGTCCACAACACCGAGACGCTGTGAGGTCAAGGTATTGTAATTCAGGGTGATGATGTCCAGATTGCCGTGAGCTGATCCGGTATATGTCCAGATTTCGAAAGTAACGCTAACGGCTTTGGTAGAAGGCGACGTGATGGAATAGGAACCCCAGAGTTCCGGTGTTGAATGATTGTCATGAAAAATGTCCTGGTCGTTGTCGAAGCTACTGTCAAAGGCATTGGCTATGCTCGTGACCCATTGGCGAATGTCACTGTCTACCCCCTTAACCCCAAGAGATGGATAGCTGATGTTAATTTCTGGTTTACCGACGCGTTCACAACGGATGAGCTGGTGTTCAATAATGCCTGGTCTGGGGGAGCCAGAGATGATGGCGGCTGCGGCGTTGCGATCGGTGGAGTTTGCCTCCACAGTTCTGGGGTTATCGACCTTTCCGTGAAGGTTCTGCATGTCGGCAACGTCAGACGTTTTTGTCTGGGCCGCCAGGGGTGCGGATTGTGAGACGTCCTCGATTTCTGGAAAAGAAGGAAAACTGGCAGATCCCTCAGTAGGTGAGGGGCCTGCCATGGGGAGTAATGGTGGCAGCCAGGTTGAAAACGTCTCAACAGAACGCGCTGCTGAAACGGGAGGGACGAGTGTCAGTTGTGTCAGCAGTGTTAGCAGCAAACAGAGAAAGCGCAACATGATAGAACCTTGTATTATCAAGTCGGACAGTCGTGGGGGCAGGTGGCGGCGTCAGTGAAGTACTTGGTTTTTGCGGAAGATGACGTAGGCCTCACGCATGGCAATGTAGGGATCTACAGCTGCGGAGTTCAGATCGTCATAGAGAGGCAGGATGTCTCCAAGAGCGTTGAAGCGTAAACCGATGCCCATCCCCCAAGAAAGGGCCCGATAGTCGGGCTGGTAGAGTAGTGGCCAGGGATTGAGCCAGAAAGTTGGTTCGGCCATAATGTCGCCCACACGACCAATAGTGTCACGGAGGGAACTGGGGCCGATAAAGGGCCAAACTAGGTAGAAGCCGTGACCAATGCCCCAACGTCCCAGAGTCTGGCCAAAATCTTCTCCAGTGGGGTCAACAGGCACAATAGCCTTATGCCGTTTGGCCACATCTGCAAAGCCGGCACTGGTTGTGGTATTGATGATGAAACGTCCGAATTCGACGCCAGCTTCCATAAAGCGGAATTGCAGAATATTGTTCACAAAACGTACAGGAAAAAACAGATTTGAAAAAAAATTTTTCAGACCACTGCGTACGTCCTGCGGCGTAATGTATTCCCATGCGCGATAGGCAGGCTTGGCAACATAAACAAAAAAAATGTCATTAAAATGAAACCAGAAGCGATTCCAGTATTCAAGGGGGTCGGCAATGCTCTGGGCGGGTTCACTGTCGTAATCGTCTAGGCTGCCTTCGGCCTGAAAAGTGGCATAGGGATGTACCGTGACAGCCCCAGGTGTCAGCATGGGAGCATTGCCATAAACGCTGGAGGGTGCCGGTTCTGAAGGAACCAGTGTTTGTGCCAGTACTTTCTCGACGAGGAATGAAAAGGCATAGAACAGCGTCAGCAGCATGCCGCAAACGTGCAGGTATCTGGTGGCGGAAGATTTACTTCCCATATCCCTGCCGTACCTCCTGTGCCTTGCTTCTGACCCTAGCAATGAGCTGGTCAGCAGAGCCTGTATTCAGAAGATCCTGAAATTGGGTGCGGTAATTCTTTACCAGACTGATATTCTCCACAAGAACATCATATACCAGCCAACTTCCGTTCTTTGGAAGCATACGGTACGCCACTGGAACCTTTTTCCCGTCTTTCATTGTAACGACGGTACGCACTTCGGCTCGATCCCCCTTTGGATCCATCACTTCACCAGTGTAAACGACCTGTTCGCCATTGTAGCCGTCTATCTTGTTCAAATAGGTTGTCATGAGCAGATCGGCAAAGACGTCGCTGAAATCCTGCTGCTGGGAAGGACTGAAGGTTTTCCATCGGGGGCCAACGGTGCGTGAGGAGAATTCCATAAAGTCAAAAATATGTAGAACTTCATCCTCTATTTGTTGTCGCAGCGGGGCACGTGTGGCCGGATTGACATAGTCGGGATTCTTGATGGCGTTGAGTACGCGATCAATGGATGTCTCCAATGCCTGGCGAGCCGGCGAACTGGCTTGCGCCATATTAGCAGGTATGGATATTAGCAGCAGGCAACTCAGTACCGCAGCCACACGGTACGTGAACTGACGGATGGACATGGCTATTTGACTCCTCCGAAAGCGTATTTGCTGATAAGTGTTCCTATATCGACAGACGACTCTGTTTCAGTAATGGTACCACCGGCTTCAAGCAGGCGTTCGGAACCTCCACGGGAGAGGCTGATAAATTTGTCTCCAATGAGGCCGCTTGTACGAATAGAGGCCATGCTGTCGTCAGAAAGATGCAAATCGCGGTCAAGGCGTAAGCGAACAATAGCTTGATTGCGCAAGGGGTCGGGGTCAAGGCGGATGCTGACAACCCGGCCAACAGGCACACCGGCCAGCTCTACATCCGCTCCTACACGCAACCCTGAAACGGAATCAAAACTGGCGCGCAGTTCAAAGCCTTGATCGCCGAAGACTTCCATTTTGCCGAGTTTGACGGTCATATAGGCCACACAGAGCAGACCCAGCAGCACAAAAAAGCCAACAGCAGTTTCATGAACGGTGTTCATACGTGAAAAAGGACTCCCTGTGCTCAAGAAAAAAAATAGCGCTGTCAGGATGAAAAAAATGATGAATGGGACACGGCCCTATGTCTGAACGGCGACACTATAATGATGGCTGGGTAAAGTTTCAAGCCTGTTTATGGAGAAGAATTTTCAACTGACTGAAAAAATGTTTTCCGTTATGAGTTCAGCCATTGCTCCAGAGCGGTCTCCACAATCGGGTTGGCAGGATTATCAAGGGATTTTTCGTCGGATCCTGTCTCGCGTTGTAAAAAATGACGCAGATAGGGGTCTGTGCTGTCATTCAGACCTTCAGGAGAGCCTGAAAAAAGCGCACGCCCCTCGCCCAGCACCAGAACATGTCCGGCGATGGCGCGTAAGCTAGCCAGATCGTGGCTGACCACAACGATTGTCATGCCTTCGTATTGGTGGTGCATGGATAGCAGCAGAGCATCCATGCGGGCTGCTGTGACAGGGTCAAGACCTGAAGTGGGTTCGTCGCATAGCAGAATTTGCGGTTCGGCTATGATGGCACGCGCCAGACCGGCACGTTTCCGCATGCCGCCGGAAAGTTGATTGGGGTAATAGTCAGCAAAGGTTTCCAGGCCAACCATGCGCAATACGCGAAGTCCTGCTTCGCGTAACAGGGATGCGGACAATTGAAGGTGTTCGCTTAATGGCAATGTGACGTTTTGAAGCAGTGTCAGCGCTCCCAGTAGAGCTCCGTCTTGAAAAAGTACGCCCATGCGGCGGCGTGTTCGACGGAATTCCGTGGATGGCAGAGAGAAAATGTCACGGTCTCCCACCAGGATATTTCCTGCTAGAGGTCTGGACAAACCAATAATGTGCCGGAGCAGAGTGGATTTGCCGCAACCGGAACCGCCCAGAATGACGGTGATTTCTCCGCCGGGAATAAGGGCGTTGATGTCA